>CALXRZ010000043.1 GCA_944391015.1 uncultured Clostridia bacterium
ATACAGCCACGTGTGGGAATTGGTCTTGTATCTGCTAGTAAAAGCAATTTTACCAAAATTTATTCTAGTTCGCCAGGAACAGATTCGTATACAAATGCAATATCGGACGTATACCAAGATAATTTTGAAGAGGGCATATATACAGGAAAGGGAATTTATGATTTAGAAGTTTTTTCTGAAGTATTAAAAAATGAAATACCAGACAATACAGTACTTAGCCACGATTTATTAGAAGGATCATATTTAAAATGTGGTCTGGCATCGGATATAATGCTTATGGATGGCTTTCCAACATCGTATATGGCGTATAAAACCAGAGCAAGTAGGTGGACTAGAGGGGATTGGCAAATACTTGGCTGGCTATTTGGTAAAATAAAAGATAAGAACGGAAACAAAAAGAGCAATCCACTTAACTTAGTATCAAAATATAAAATAATAAATAATTTAGTAAAAAGTACATTTGAAATATTTGCTTTGCTTGCAGTTATATTTTTGATTATACTAAAATTAGGGCAAAATATTAGCATTTGGCCAATAATGACAACAATTATAGTATCTGTACTTATTGCATCTATAATAGAGCTAGTAAATAAAATAGTATACAAAAAAGATGGTGAAGTGTACCAACGAACTTTTTATAAATCTATTTCAGGTACGAAAGCAAGTATAATAAGAGGAATACTAGAATTAGGCTTAATACCAGATAAAGCTTACACTAACCTAAAAGCAATAACTAAAACATTATATAGAATGTTTAAAAGCAAAAAACACCTATTAGAATGGACAACAGCAGAAGAGGCAGAAAAAAACTCAAAAACTGATTTAATATCATATAATAAAAATATGTGGTTTAATTTAGCTTGTGGAATTGCACTAATAATATTTGCTATATTTGAAATAAGTGCTGGAAGTTTAATTGGTTCGCTTAAAGAAGTAAATAGCCTATTCTTTGAAAAACGGAAGTATTTTACTATTAGGTTTAGGAATACTTTGGGCTATTTCTCCTAGCGTAATGAAAATTATTAGCAAAAAACAAATTGAAGAAATGGCAATAGACTATTTAACTAAAGAAGAAAAAGAATATTTGCTAGAAGTAGGACGAAGAACGTGGAATTACTTTAAAGAAAATATAACAGAAAAATCAAATTACTTACCACCAGATAATTATCAAGAAGACCGAAAAGAGCAAATAGTATATAGAACCTCTCCAACCAACATAGGTCTTGGACTTTTAGCAGTTACAGCAAGCTATGATATGGGCTATGAAAATTTAAAAGACACAATAGATCTACTTTCTAAAATGATAGATACAATTTCAAAAATGCAAAAGTGGAATGGTCATCTATATAATTGGTATGATATAAAAACATTAAAACCACTTACACCTAAGTATGTATCAACTGTAGACAGTGGAAACTTTATTGGCTACTTGTATACACTAAAGCAGTTTTTAGAAGATATTAAAAATAAAATAGAGAAAAACGAAGCAATATTTATCAAAATAACCACGATGCTAGATATTATAGATAACCTAATTACAAATACAGACTTTAGCCACTTATATTGTAAAGAAAGTAGAATATTTTCTATAGGATTTAATGTAGAGGAAGGAGCATTAACACAGTCATATTATGACTTATTAGCATCAGAAGCAAGGCAGGCAAGCTTAATTGCCATTGCCAAAAAAGATGTATCTCCAAAACATTGGTACACATTAAGTAGAACCCTAACCACATTAAACAGGTACAAAGGGCTAATATCGTGGTCTGGAACAATGTTTGAATATTTAATGCCAAATATAAACATTCCGAAATATCCGGGAAGCATTATTAGCGAATCAACTGATTTTGCAATAATGTCGCAACAAGAATATGCTAAAAAACTAAATATCCCTTGGGGAATATCAGAGGCAGCATTTAATTTAAGAGATTTAAACAATAATTACCAATACAAAGCTTTTGGAATACCGTGGCTTGGTTTAAAAAGAGGTTTGGCAGACGAAATGGTAGTATCTAGTTATGGCACAATAATGGCAATAAACGATGACCCGATTGATACAATAGAAAATATAAAAAGACTAGAAAAAGAAGGAATGTATGATAAATATGGCTTTTACGAATCTATAGATTATACTTTAAGTAGATTGCGAAAAGGAGAAAAAAGTGCAGTTGTAAAAACATATATGGCACACCACCAAGGACTAATACTGCTTTCTTTAGATAATTTATTTAATAAAAATATTTTGCAAAAAAGGTTTATGAACAACCCTGAAATAGAAGCAGTAGAAATACTATTAGAAGAAAGAATGCCAGAAAATGTTATTATAACAAAAGAGCAAAAAGAAAAGGTAGAAAAGGTTAAACTTGTAGATTATGAAACTTATGCAGTAAGAGAGTTTAACAAGCCATTTGATAAACTAAAAAATATAAACCTTATATCAAGCGAAGATTATTCTATTTTGACGGACCAAAAAGGAAATGGATATAGCAAATACCAAGATATTGTAGTAAACAGGTTTAAGCAAACTGACGATGTGGAACAAGGAATATTTTTCTTTTTCAAAAATATAAAAACCAAACGAATTTGGACTTCTGGGCAAATGAACTATTTAGCACCAGCAGATAAATATACAGTAAGTTTTTCACCAGAAATGACTAAATTTACTAGACAAGATGGTGGAATAGAGACAGTAACTAAAGTATTTATAGTGCCAAATAGCCCTGTAGAAATTAGAAGAATAGAACTTAAAAACTTAGGTAACATTGAGGAAACAATAGAAGTAAACAGCTTTTTAGAGCCAATACTCTCTAGCTTAGAGCAAGACTATTCTCATAAAGCATTTAATAACTTGTTTTTAACATTTGAATTTTTAGAAGATACTGGCACAATACTAGTAAAAAGAAAGCAAAGAGATAGCAAAAAGGAAGATGTATATTTAGCAGTAAATTTATATACAGCAAGCGACACAGTAGGAGAACTAGAATATGAGTTAGATAAAGAAAAATTTGTAGGAAGACAAAATGTAGAATTACCTTTAGAAATAAAAGAATCTATTCCACTTGGAAGCAAGCAAAAAATAAGTTTAGACCCTATTATTGCAATGAGAAGAACTATAAACATTAAGCCAAGCGAAAAAGTTATATTTAATTATGTTATGGCAGTTTCATATAACAGGGAAAATGCAATAAAATTAGTTCAAGAAAACTTAAACGACGAAAAAATTATACAGAACATAAATTTAGCAAAGGCTAAAACTGAGGCAGAGTCAATGTATTTAGGAGTAAAGGCAAAAGAAATAGAAGTATATCAAAAAATGCTTAAATATTTAATGTATCAAAACCCACTAAAACTTTTGATGTATAAAGAGAAAATACCGGAAGAAGCTCCGACTGCAGAATTATGGAAGTATGGAATATCTGGGGATTTACCAATACTTCTTATAAAAATAAAAGATATAACAGATATGGAAGTTGTAAGAGAGGCAATTAAAGCATTTGAATATTTTAAGGTGAAAAATGTAAAAATAGATTTGGTAATTTTAAATGATGAAAAGAAAACCTATGAAAATTATTTGCAAGAAGAAATACAAAATGCTATTTTAGATAGAAACTTAGGATATATGCAAAATATTAGTGGGGGAATTTATATAATACAAGGCAATATAGATAAAAAGTCAAGGCGCATTTTAGAATATAGAGCAAACTTGCTAATAAATGCAGGACTGGGCTCAATAGCAAGACAATTGAAAGATTTTGAAGAAGAATATTTAGATAATTTAAAAGAAATACCATCGGATACAATAAGTATAAATTTTGAGGAAGAAAAACAAAGAACTCCATTAAATGCAAATGAATTAAAATATTGTAATGAATATGGTGGCTTTTCAAAAGATGGTACAGAATATCATATACGAGTTAACAAAGAAGAAAAACTTCCTACAGTATGGTCAAACATAATGGCAAACGAAAATTTTGGTACAGTAGTTACAGAGGGAATGGGAGGTTATACTTGGTATAAAAATAGTAGACTACGGAAGACTTACAGCTTGGAATAATAACCAAGTAACAGATGTACCATCAGAAATAATATATTTAGAAGATATGGAAAGCAAAAAAATATGGTCTTTGGGAGTAAACCCTACACCAGATAATAATGATTACTATATTACTTACGGCTTTGGTTACAGCAAATATATGCATACAAGCAATGGTATTTTCCAAGAACTAAAAATGTTTGTGCCAAAAGAAGATAGCATAAAAGTACAAATTTTGCATTTGGAAAACAAACTTGCAAAAAGAAAAGAAATAAAACTAATATACTGTGTAAAACCAGTATTAGACGAAGATGAAATTAAATCAAACGGATATATAGATTTAAAATACAATAGCAATATAAATGTATTAACTCTCCAAAATCAAACCAAAGAAGAAAATAATAGAACTATAATGTATATAAGTTGTAGTGAAAAAATTTCTTCATATACAGGAAATAAAGCATCATTTATAGGAAATGGCACAATAAAAAATCCAGAGGGAATTAGAAAAATAGAACTAGACAAAGAAAATTCATTAGGAAAAGATGAAATGGTGGTAATTGAAGCGAGAATCACTTTAGAGGCTTTAGAAAGCAAAGATATAGTAATTACATTAGGAACAGATACAAACCTCTTAAATCTTCAAGACACAGCATATAAATACACTAATCCGAATAATGCTATAGTAGAATTTGAAGTAACAAAAAAATATTGGAGTGGGCTATTAGGCAACTTAAAGGTAGATACACCAATAGAGTCTATGAATATATTGCTTAATGGTTGGCTTTTATACCAGACACTTTGCTCAAGAATGTTTGCAAGAAGTGGATACTATCAATCCGGTGGAGCCTATGGATTTAGGGACCAATTACAAGACTGTGTGGGGCTAAAATATATATCACCAGAAATTTTAAAAAAACAAATAATAAAGCATAGCGAGCATCAATTTATAGAGGGGGACGTGGAACATTGGTGGCACGAAGAAACTTCAAGAGGAATACGAACCAGATTCTCCGATGACTTATTATGGCTTCCATATATGGTCGCTGAATATATTCGATTTACTGGAGATAGTAAAATACTAGAAGTGGAAACCTCATATGTTAAAGGAAATATTATACCAGATGGAACTGATGAGAGATATGACCTATATTTAAAAACAGAAGAAAAAGAAACAATATATATGCATTGCATAAGAGCAATAGAAAAGTCTTTAAACTTTGGAGAAAATGGGCTACCTAAAATAGGCTCTGGAGACTGGAACGATGGGTTTAGTAATGTAGGAACTAAAGGAAGAGGAGAAAGTGTATGGCTTGGCTTTTTTCAATATTTAGTGCTAGAAAAATTTGTAGAGCTATGTGAAAAGTATGGGGGAAAGTTTTCAAAACAGGAGTTAGTCCAAAACAGAGTTCAAAAATACAAGAGAATAATGGAAGCTCTAAAGCGCCACCTAAATACAAATGGATGGGACGGCAGATGGTATAAAAGAGCATTTATGGATGATGGAAATGTGTTAGGAAGCATACAAAACGAAGAATGTAGAATAGATAGTATAGCACAAAGTTGGGCAACAATATCTGGTGCAGGGGACAATGATAAAAAATATATTTCGTTAAATAGTCTAGAGAATCATTTAGTAGACAAAGAAGCAGGAATAATAAAATTGCTAGACCCACCATTTGAAAAAAGTAAACTAGAGCCAGGTTACATTAAAGCATATATACCAGGCACAAGAGAAAATGGTGGGCAATATACACACGCAGCAGTATGGACAATTATTGCAGAGGCAATGCTAGGCTTTGGAGACAAAGCTACTGAATTTTTTAGAATGATAAACCCTATAGAGCACGCAAGAACAAAAGACGAGGCAAAAAAATATAAAGTAGAACCTTATGTGATTCCGGCAGACATATACGGAGGAGAACTTGCAGGACGTGGCGGTTGGACTTGGTATACAGGCTCAAGCAGTTGGATGTATGAAGCTGGAATAAGGTATATACTTGGCTTTAACCTAGAGAAGAATATTCTAAGAATAGAACCACATATTCCGGAAAGCTGGAAAGAGTATAGTATTAAATATAAGTATGGAAATAGCATTTACAATATAAAAGTAATAAATAATAACTTAAAGGGTAATAAAAGAATACTAATTGACGGTAGAAAAATAGATGGAAGCGAAATAATACTACAAAACAATGGAGGAGTTTATAGCGTGGAGGTTGAGGTATAGTGCTAGACTTGACAAAAAACAAAAATAATATATAATTTAGAAAAAGTATTAAACACTTAAATGTATAGACAAATTAAATGAATGATAAGGTTGAAAAATAATTAAATTTTAATTCTTTTGCAACTAATTCGTGATTTTAGAAAGGAATGTGGTTAATTATGGATAATGATGCACGTAGATTTAGAAATGAAATGTCAAGACAAGTAGGTCAAAATAGAGGTATACAAGGAAATAACCAAGAAAGTAGGCAAAGAAGAGTGGACAACACAATTCAATTTCCACAAAGGTATACTGCGCAAAATGGAACAGCACATAAAGCTCAAGCAAGAAGAAAAAATAAAAAATTAAATTTAAAACTAGCTTCTCTTATACTAGCAGCAAGCATTGGTGTAGGAGGACTAACATTAGCAAATAAAAACAAAGAAGTACCAAGCATTACAGACTTAAGTCAAATGGGAATAAGCCATCAGGACTTAGACTTAACAGAAGACACAATAGCAATGATGGAAAAATATGATACTTTTTTTGACACTTTTGATGCTAAAACAGCCAATTTATCAGAAACAGAAGTAATAAAAATTATAGAAGACATACAAGGAGTAAATGAAAATGTGGTTAGAGAAAAAATGGCTGATTTGAAAGGCGTAGATAAGGTAGAAGTAACATTAAGCCACTTTTTTGATAGAGCTTCTGAAAAATACTATACAGCAGTACTAATAGATGGTGGAAAAGAAAGATATGACAATAACTATGGAATAATTGGAAGTGACCATACAATTCCAGAAGAATTATCGCATTTAATTAAACAAATAGACAGTTATCAAACTTTGATAGATGAAGTACAAACAGATAAAATTACAAAAGTTAATGCTGTAAAAGAACTAAAAAAATTATATGAAGAAGTGTCAAAAATTGCAGGAAAAGATTTTTCTATGGATGCCAAAGGAAATGTAAAGTTACAGGACTATGAAGCAAAGCAATCAGAAAAAAATGTTGATAGGGAAGAAAGCAGATAAAATAATATGATATAAAACCACTATCTAGGCATATAAAAAGTAAAAAAATCGTTAATACTACTTGTATATTTGCACTTTCTATGATATAAATATAGCAAATGAATAAGAGAAGGGTGAATTTTTGGTGGAAGAAAATAATAATGTTGAAGAAGCAAAAAAAACAATATTGATAGTTGATGACGAAGAGCCAATAATAAATTTGCTAGAATATAATTTAGAAAAAGAAGGTTATAACTTAATAGAAGCTAGAGATGGAGAAACTGGTTTAAAACTTGCTTTTGACAAAAAACCTGACCTAATACTTTTAGACTTAATGCTACCAAGAATTGATGGCTTAACAGTATGCAAAAGAATTAGAAATTCTCCTCTAAATATACCAATTATAATGATTTCTGCAAAAGCAGAAGAAATAGATAAAATACTTGGGCTAGAATTAGGTGCAGATGATTATATAACTAAACCTTTTAGCATAAGGGAATTAGTTGCAAGAGTAAAAGCAAACTTAAGAAAAGCAGAACTAAGTAGCTATAATATGGACGAAAGTAACAAAGAAAAAAATGAAAACCACGATAAAATTATACGTATTGGCGAGCTATATATAAATTTAGATAAATTCGAAGTTAGAGTTAATGATAAGTTAATAGAGTTAACTTTAAGAGAATTTGAAGTTTTAAGATATTTAGCTAATCAGCCTGGACAAGTTGTTACAAGAGAAGCACTACTTGAAAAAGTATGGGGATATGAATATTATGGGGACATACGAACAGTAGATGTAACAATAAGAAGAATAAGAGAAAAAATAGAACAAGACACATCAAGTCCGAAATTATTGATTACTAAAAGAGGAGTAGGATATTATTTATCATCAAGAGAAAAGGAGCAAGAAGGTTAGCAGTTAATAATTGCTAACCTTTTAAAAATATTATGAAGAAAAATATAAATTTAAAAATAGTTATAATGTTTTTTGTAGTTGGTTTAATATTGATAATAGGGCTAGGAGTAAGTTATTTACTTATGCTAAATCAACTAGAAACAATTGGAAATAATCAAGAAAATATAGAACTTATAGAAAGTATACAAAGTCAATTATTGCAAACAAAAATAATCGTTATAATATCAATAGTTGGGTATACAATAATTTCAATACTAATTGGCGTATATGTAGTAAAATCATTGGTATCACCGATGAAAAAACTTATTAAAAGCGCCGAAAAAATAGCATATGGCGAAAATGTAAAATTAGAAGATAACATACAAAATTTAGGAAATGCAGGAGATGTAGGCGATTTAGAAAATGCATTTAGCATTGTAACAAATGAATTAAACCAAAAATTAAGCGAGGTCAATAGACAAAAAAGACAAATAGAAACAATTTTGCTACATATGACAGATGGAATAATTGCATTTAATATGGACGGAAGCATAATTCACATAAACCCTGCCGCCAAAACATTATTGGACTTAAACGATAAAGACAATACATTTGAAAAAATATTTAAAAAATTAGACATAGACATAAACATAGAAAAAATAGTATATTTAGAAAACTGGACATCATCAGAGCAAAGAAAAAATGTAGGAAATAAATATGTAAACATACTATTTGCTCCATTTCAGGACGAAAATGACAGACCAGCAGGTGTAATAGCACTAATCCAAGATATTACTGAGCACGTAAAACTAGATAATATGAGAAAAGAATTTGTTGCAGACGTATCACACGAGCTAAAAACACCAATCACATCAATAATGGGCTATTCGGACACATTACTTGATGGAGATTATGATGAAGAAACAAGAAAAAAATTCTTGAACGTTATATCTTCAGAAGCAAGACGTATGGCAAGACTAGTAACAGATTTGCTAACATTATCAAGATATGATAATAAAAAAGTAAATCAAGAAGTTACAACATTTGACTTGGGCGAATTGGTAAAAAAATGTCAAGAAAAACTAAGATTCGAAATAGAGAAAAAAGGACACAATGTTGAATGTTTTGTTACTGCTAGCGTACCACCAGTAGTAGCAGACAAAGATGGGATAGAAAGGGTAGTACTTAATATATTATCAAATGCAATAAAATATACGCCAGATAATGGCGTAATAAAGGTCTACGTGGGTTTTGTGTACAATGATGCATACATAAAAATAATAGATAATGGAATAGGAATTCCAGAAGAAGATATGGAAAGAATATTCGAAAGATTTTATCGAGTAGACAAAGCGCGTAGTAGAGAACTAGGTGGAACAGGACTTGGCCTATCAATTGCAAAAGAAATACTTGATAAAAACAAAGGAAGCATTGACATTAAGAGCAAAGTAGGCAAGGGAACAGAGGTTGTTATTAGAATTCCTACTAAGAAATAATTTTTTTTAGAAATTGGGGACAGTCCCCAATTTCTAAGTCCCCAATTGCTAAAAAAAATTGAAAATTCTTGACTAAGCTTGCTTAAAGTTATATACTTTAGATGTTGATAAAAACAGGAAAAGGAGGTTTTTCAAAAATGAATGACATTATAGAAATTAGATGGCACGGAAGAGGTGGACAAGGTGCAAAAACAGCATCATTATTATTAGCTGATGCAGCATTTAATACAGGAAAGTATATTCAAGGATTTCCTGAATACGGACCAGAAAGAATGGGAGCACCTATAACAGCTTATAATAGAATTAGTAGTTCACCAATAAGAATTCATAGCAATATTTATGAGCCAGACTATGTAGTTGTAGTTGATGATACTTTGCTTGAGAGTGTAGATGTAACAGCAGGATTAAAGTCAGAAGGAGCAATAGTAATAAATACAACTAAGGATGGTAATGAACTAAAAAAATTATTAAAGGGATATGCAGGAAAGATATATACAATAGATGCAAGAAAAGTATCTATGGAGACACTAGGAAAGTATTTTCCAAATACTCCAATGTTAGCAGCAATTGTAAAAGTAAGTGGAATAATGAATGAAGCTGATTTTATAAAAGATATGGAGGGGTCTTTCAAGCACAAGTTTGCTAAAAAACCTGAAGTAATTGACGGAAATATGAAAGCTATAGAAATGGCTCTAAAAGAGGTAAAAGAGATAAAATAAAAAAAGCTATATAAAAAATGTGTTTTAATATATAGTAAATCATAGCTATATTTTGTGAGAAAGGAGATAAATTATGACAGATATAAATAAAGAGACACCAGCTTGTAAAATGACAATAGGTGGAAATATATATGAAGCTGGTAATGCAAGAGAATTTAAAACTGGAGACTGGAGAAGTGTAAAACCTATATATATACCAGAAAAGTGTATACAATGTGGATTATGTTTTCCAGTTTGCCCAGAAGATGCAATACCAGTAGGAAAAGACCAAAAGAGAACAGATTTTAATTATGATTACTGCAAAGGATGCGGAGTATGTGCAAAGGTTTGTCCTTTTGGGGCTATTACGATGAAGGTTGAAGGCGAGGACTAATATCGTTTGCCTAGCAATACTTGTTTCTTTTTCAAACTTTCAAAAGATACATTTGAACAATGAATACAGAGAAAAAATAAATAAAAAGGAGAGGATACAATGGGAATTAGAGAACGTTTAAGCGGAAATGAAGCAGCAGCAACAGCAATGAAACAAATAAACCCAGATGTTGTAGCAGCATTTCCAATAACACCATCTACAGAAATTCCACAATATTTTTCTACATTTGTGGACAATGGACAAGTAGATACAGAATTTGTTGCAGTTGAAAGTGAGCATAGTGCAATGAGTGCTTGCATTGGAGCAGAAGCAGCAGGTGCTAGAGCTATGACAGCAACATCAGCAAATGGTTTATCTTTTATGTGGGAAATGATATATATTGCTTCTAGTATGAGACTTCCTATAGTAATGTCTTTGGTAAATAGAGCAGTATCAGGCCCACTAAATATTCATAACGACCATTCAGATGCAATGGGCGTAAGAGATGCAGGTTGGATTATGCTATTTTCTGAAACAAATCAGGAAGCTTATGATAACTTGCTAATGGCACATAGAATTGCTGAAAACGAGAATGTGTTATTACCACTTATGGTATGCCAAGATGGCTTTATAACATCACATTCTATTGAAAATATAGAACTTTTGGAAGATGCAAAAGTAAAAGAATTTGTTGGACAATATCATCCAAAACATTACTTGTTAAATAAAAAAGAACCAATAGCAATGGGACCAATGGACCTACAAGCATTTTTATTTGAGCACAAATACCAACAAGCAGAAGCAATGTGCAACGCAAAACAAGTTATACTAGATGTTGCAAAAGATTTTGAAAAATTAACAGGAAGAAAATATGGCTTGTTTGAAGAATATAAACTAGATGATGCAGACATTGCTATAGTATGTATGAATTCAACAGCAGGAACAACAAAGGTAGTAGTTGATTCTTTAAGAGAAAAAGGAATAAAAGCTGGATTATTAAAGCTTCGTGTATTTAGACCATTCCCAGCAGAAGAAATAGCAAAAGCACTTGCTAATGTTAAGGCTGTTGCAGTTTTAGACAAAGCTGATTCTTTAAACGGAGTAGGTGGAGCATTATTTACAGATGTTACATCAGGAATGCAAGTAAATGGTGTAACTGTACCTACATCAAGTTATATTTATGGTATAGGTGGAAGAGATACAACAACAAAAGAAATTGAATCAGTATATAAAGATTTAATGGAAGATAGCAAAAAGGGAAAAATAGGAAATCCATATAGATATCTTGGATTAAGAAAATAGTATATGATAAATAGAGAGAGAGGAGAAAATTATGGCATATAATGTAAAAGAAATAGTGGCAGACAAGCCATCAAGATTTACATCTGGACATAGAATGTGTGCGGGATGTGGTGCACCACCAGTAGCTAGAATGATTTTAAGGGCATTAAAACCAGAAGATCACGCTGTTATAGCTAACGCTACAGGTTGTATGGAAGTTTCAAGCTTTATATATCCATATACAGCTTGGACAGATTCGTATATTCATACAGCATTCGAGTGTGCTGCAGCAACATTATCTGGAGCAGAGGCAGCATACAAATCAATGAAAAAACAAGGAAAATTACCAGATGACGAACATACAAAATTTATAGCATTTGGTGGAGATGGAGGAACTTATGATATAGGTATTCAAAGTCTATCTGGCGCAATGGAAAGAGGTCACGATATGACATATGTATGCTATGACAATGGAGCATATATGAATACAGGTATACAACGTTCATCTGCAACACCAAAATTTGCAGATACAACAACAAGCCCAGCAGGTAGTGTTATCCCTGGAAAGATGCAATCAAGAAAAGACTTAACAGAAATTATGGAGGCACATCATTTACCTTATGTTGCTCAAACAGCTGCATACTTGAACTTTAAAGATTTATATGAAAAAGCAGAAAAAGCAATTTACACAGAGGGACCTACATTTTTAAATGTACTTGCTCCTTGCCCAAGAGGATGGGGCTACCCAACTGAAGACCTAATGCAAATAAACAAATTAGCAGTAGAAACTTGTTATTGGCCATTATATGAAATAGAAAATGGAAAATACAAAATA
>CALXRZ010000044.1 GCA_944391015.1 uncultured Clostridia bacterium
TTGAACAATTCAATTATACTACTTGAATCACTTTTTTTCTATTATTTTTGTTTCACATCAATTGTAACACTACAAAACATAAAATTTGTAGAAAAAAATTTGAACTTATAGTATAATAATTTTGTTTGATTCTTGCATAATTCTATAAATATTTTATAAAAGCGAATAAAAAATAGCAATACAAAAATAATAATAGTAGTAAAAATATATGGAATAAAAAAAGGAGTTTATATGGAAAAGAGTAACAAAGTAACAATTCATCATTTGTTTTGGTATTTCTTAATATTTAGCGTATTAGGGCTGATAATAGAAACAGCATATTGTTTCATAGGAAATGGCGTTTTAGAAAGTAGAAAGGGCTTTATTTGGGGACCATTTTGCGCAATATATGGTGTTTGTGGAGCAGGTTTAATTTATATATTAGATAAATTAAAGTGCAAAGGATACATCAAATTATTTATAGCAGGCTTTATATTTGGCTCCATTGGAGAATATGTATTAAGTTATTGCCTAGAAGCTATATACGGAACTAGATTCTGGAATTATGAATATTTACAATATAACTTAAATGGAAGAATTAGCTTAATCTTTTCTATCTACTGGGGAGTATTAGCTATTATTCTTGTAAAATGGGTAAGACCAATAATAGATAAATTAGTAAATAAAATAAAGCCACATACAAGAAATATTATAGAACTTGGAATCTTTATATTCTTAGTCATTGATGGATTGGTAACAATATGGGGAATACAGACATACCAAAATAGAGTAGTATACAATAAAGTATATGAACCAAATGAAAATATATTTTCACAAATAAGAAGTAAAATTGAAAATAACTATTTCACTAATGAAAGAATGTCAAATATATTTCCAAACCTAAGAATAAAAAACGAAAATGGGGACGAAGTGTGGATAAAAACAATGATAAAAGACTAAAAATGCAATTAAGCATAACAAACTTAGAAAAAACAATATAATAATTGGAATACTAGAAAATAAAACCTAGTATTCCAAAAATTAAAAATAATATTCCGAGATATTTTTTTCATTGCTTCTTCAGATATATGCTTTCTTATAAATTTACCAAAGATAATTGCTATAGAATCACTTGCAATCATACCAAGTATAGCCCCAATAATCAGTATGAACTTATAAGAAGGATATTCTATTCCAAAGCCAAGTGAGGCTAAAAAAGTTTTGTCTCCAAATTCTCCAACCAATATAGACAAGGCAATTATAAAAGTATAGCCAATATTTAATTTAGATATTTTTTCTAATAAAGACCCCTTTTTATCAGAACTAGAATTTATTTTTTCTTTCTTTGGTATTAAAGACAAAATTCCAACTACAATAAAAGAAAAATAAGTAATAAATTTAATTACAGAATGTAGATTTTCATTTTCTAAAACACCAATTTTACTTCCAAAAAGTATGGCAATTCCGTGGCTAAAAAAGGAGCCAATAGCAATTCCTAAAATTATATTTCTTACGCGTACACCACCAGAAAAAGATAAAACTAGTAATTGTGTTTTATCGCCAAGTTCTGCAATAAAAACCATAATAAAGGAAATTAGAAAAGGGTAAATGAATTCCAATAGCAAAACCTCCTAATTTTAAAATTCGTAAAAAAAGTATTTGTAAAAATATATTCGAGTATGTAAAATTAAGAACAGAAATAATTAAAGCAATCTCATTGGCAAAAAATGTCGAAAAAAAGAGAAAATATTAGTTTTAAAAGCAATAAAAACTAATAATGTGAATTTTATGTGAAATGTATTGCGCACCCTAGAAAATAATGTTAATATAAAACCGTAAAAACATACGGAAATAAGAGATTGGAGGAAAGTAAAGTGATAGAAGTAAAAAATGTCACAAAAAGGTATGGTTCCACAATAGCCGTAGATGACATCAGTTTTGATGTAAAAGATGGTGAAGTGGTAGGCTTTTTAGGCCCTAATGGTGCTGGAAAAAGTACAACAATGAATATGATTACAGGTTTTATAGAACCAAGTTGTGGTCAAATTATTGTTAATGGAAACGATATTTCTAAAAAGCCAAAAAAAGCAAAAATGGATATTGGCTATATGCCAGAAAATGTGCCATTATATTATGAATTAACAGCTAAGGAATTTGTAACATATATGGCAGAACTAAAGATGGTAAAAAGAAATGTTAGAAAGCAACAAGTACAAGAAGTACTAAAAGAAGTTGGACTACAAGAAGTGCAAAACAAACTAATAAGGAATTTATCAAGAGGCTACAAACAAAGAGTTAGTATGGCAGGGGCACTAATTGGAAATCCTGATGTAATAATTTTAGACGAACCAACAGTTGGATTAGACCCAAAGCAAATAACAGAAATAAGAAGCTTAATAAAAAAGCTTGGTCAAAAACATACAGTAATATTAAGTACACACATATTGTCAGAGGTTAGCCAAATTTGCGAAAGAGTAATTATAATAAATAAAGGTAAAATAATTGCTATAGATTCGCCAGAAAACTTAGAAAAGGCAACAAAAGAACAAAACAGTATTTCTATCACAGTAGAAGACCCAAAAGACAATATGAAAAACTTAAAGGAAAAAATAAGTGAAATAGATAATATAGAATTAAAAAGAGATAATAATGATGGAACAAAGCAATATATTATTACATCTTCTCCAGATGTAGATTTAAGAAAAAAATTATTCGAAATATTGCCTAAGGAAGAAATTGTAATATTTGAGCTTAAGAAAACAGAAACAACTTTAGAAGATGCATTTATAAAGATAATAGATAAAGCAAAAGGAACAGAACCTAAAAGAAAAGTAGAAAATAAAAAGGCACAAGACTCATCAAAGGACGTGGCTACTAAAGAAAAAAATATTTCAGAAGAAAGAAAAAATAAGGAAAACAAGAAAAATACAGAAAAGGAGGAGAAAAAATAATGTGGGCAGTATTTAAAAAAGAATTAAAAACATATTTTCTATCTCCAATAGGATATATAACTATAGGTGTATTTATGCTTATGTATAGTATTTTCTTTTATCTTACTACAATTAGTTATGGTTCTCTATATTTAGGAGATTTATATTATGCAACAGCAAGATATGGATTATTACTAATGATTCCATTACTTACAATGAGAATGTTTTCAGAAGAACGAAAAAATGGAACAGAACAATTATTACTTACATCACCTAGAAGTGTAACATCTATTGTTTTAGGCAAATTCTTTGCAGCAGTAGCGATAATACTAATTACAATTTTATTTTCTACAATTTATGCAATTATAATAAGTTTCTTTGGAAATGTAGCTATACCAACGCTAATTGTAACAATGTTAGGTTTTTTACTATTAGCAATGGCAGCACTTTCTATAGGAATGCTTGCATCTAGTATTACCGAAAATCAAATAATATCTGCAATACTTACAATTGGAATTTTAGTTGCACCTTGGTTTTTAGTAGATATAAGCGATATTTTCTCAAGTATAGATTTAATTGATAAATTCCTAAATTTTGCTACAGGAGTTATATCAATTGCAGATGTAGTAAGCTTGCTATCAATTACAGTTATGTGTATAGCAATAACTATAATACTAATAAAAAGAAGAAAAACAGTTAAATAGAAGAGGGGTGAGGTAAGTGGAAAAAAAGAATAATGAAGAGAAAAAAATAAAGAAAGAGCAAGCTCAAAAAAATAAAGAAAAAAATTCTAGCAAAACAAAAGAATTAGTAGTAAAAAAAGAGAAAGCCAATAAAATTGGAATCGGAAAAATATTAAGAAAAACATCCTTGACAATACTGCTTATTTTAATAATTATAGCAGTATGCGTAGGAATAAATATATTTGCAGGAGCATCAAACTGGCAAACTTTTGACTTTACAGAAGATAAAATACATAGCCTTTCAGATATGTCTAAGCAAATGTTAGAATCTTTAGACAAAGATGTAAAAATAACTATTATAAATATGTCAGAGATAGAGGAAAATTTAGCTAATCAATATAATAGTATAAATAACAGAATAACTGTTGAAGTTGTAGATGATATGTCTGCAAGAACAGATTTACAGGATGAATATGGTTTAACAGCTAACAGCAGTGCAATTATAGTAGAAAGTGACTACAACTACAAGTTATTAGGTTCTAATAATTTATATACATATGACTATACAACTTATCAACAAATAGATACAAGAGAAGAGGCCATCACAAATGCTATAATCGATGTAACAACAGAGGAAAGACCAGTAGTATATAACTTAGTAGGACACAATAAATATTCTACAGACTACTTTTACCTTTTCTTAAATGACTTGTATAATGAAGCTTATGATGTTAATGACTTAGACTTACTAACAGCAGGAGAAGTACCAGAAGATTGTTCAGTATTGATGATTACAAGTTTAGCAGAAGATATAACAACAGCAGAAAGAGATTCTATATTAAAATATATAGACAAAGGTGGAAAAATAATATTATTTACAGATCCAAACTCTACAGGTAAGGAAATGCCAAACTTCCAAAAAGTACTTGACGAATACGGTATAAGTATTTCAAAAGGAGTAATGTTAGAGCAAGATGAAGATAGAGTAATGTATGGTACATCATCAGCAATTCTTGTAACAGTTAGCCCATATAGTAGTGTAACTGGTCCAACAGGTATGAATATTGAAGCCTGCTTTATGACAACAGGAAGAATTGATTTTGAAGATAGTGATAAACTTGAAGAACTAGGAATAGAAGTAGAAACACTAGCTACAACAAGTGATGAATCTTTTTATAGAACGGATTATTCTAATACCTCTAACGAAAAAACAGACGATGATGAAGATGCTCCAAATGCAACAGTAGGAGCATTGATTAAGAAAACAATAGATGATGATACAACATCAGAGTTAATTGTATATTCAAATAACATATTTATAACTAATTTACAAATTGCTATAAGTGAGCAACAAGCTATGTATGCATTAGATTTTTATAATAATGAAGATTTAGCAATGAACTCAATAGCATATTTAACAGACAGAGAAAATATGATTACAATAAGAAAAGATACAGAGATAACAACATATACAGTAACAGAACAGCAAAACACAATAATACTTGCAGTAATATTTACAATACCAGCAGTAATTGTAGTAATTGGAATTATAGTATGGCAAGTTAGAAGAAGAAAGAAATAGTAATAAATAAAAAGCCTTCTCATAAATATTATGAGGAGGTTTTTAAATGAAAAACATTATAAAATCGGTATCGGTTATAGTAGGGGCAGTAGTAGGAGCAGGTTTCGCATCAGGACAAGAAATATATAGCTTTTTTAATGTATATAACGAAAATGGAGCTATTGGAATAATAATATCTAGTATATTGCTAGGAACTATAATTTATAAAGTATTAAAAATATCAAATAATTGCAATGCAACAACATACAGCGAATTACTAGAAAAAATAAACATACCACCAAAAGTAAAAAATATTTTAAACATAATAATAAATATATTTTTGCTAATATCATTTTATATAATGATAGCAGGCTTTACAGCATATTTTAAACAAGAATTTGATGTGCCAAGCATTATAACTGCATTTATCATTACAGGAATTTGCTACATAACATTTATGAAAAACATAGAAGGTATAACAAAAGTAAGTATGAAAATAGTACCTATACTAATAATTATAATAATTATTATGGGGGTACGTTCAAATATATTTAAAACAATAGCACAAATAAATTTTGACAATATACACATAAAAGCAGATTGGATAATAAAATCAATAGAATACACAAGTTATAATAGTATATTGCTTATACCAATTTTAATAAGCTTAAAAAAGTATACCAAAAACAAAGAAAAAATTGTTAGTTTTATTACAGCACTAATATTTGGAATACTTTCAACTATAATTTATTTAGTTATGTCAGGTGGCGAAAATTTATATAATATTGAAATTCCACTTATACAAATTGCAAATAACTATGGAATATTATTTAAGTATGGGTATAGCTTGGTAATAATATTTGCAATATATACAACAATGATATCAGAGGGGTATGGCTTTTTAACAAACTGTGCTAAAAGCAAAAGAGCATATAAAATAATGGCGATAATGCTATGTGTTTCTGCTATTTTTATATCTAATATAAGCTTTTCGTTTCTTATAAATTTAACATACCCGGTTTTTGGAATTTTAGGAGTAGTGCAACTGGTGTATTTGATTTTTACTTAGGTTATGCAAGGTGTTGATATTTTAAAACACCAACGCCTTGCATAACCTATAATAAAATTAGACAAATCATAAAAAATGTATTGAAAAAAAAGCATAAAACTGTTATAAATAATAGGAGCAAAGGAGGAGTAATCTTGAAAGATGTAATAGATTTCGAGAAAAAGGAAAAAAACATCGCAGATAAAAAAGGTAAAAGAAATCTTAATAAGAAAAGATTGATTGTAATTATAGTAATTGCTGTTTTAGCACTTTTAATAGGAATTACAATGTTGTTATATTATTCAAGTAGAGATGTTAGAAACTTTTTAGACCAATACTTGTTTAGAAAGAACATAACACAAGAAAAACTTGATACAATCGACCTAGATTATGATTCAAATGTAAGTGTTTTTGCATATAATAAATATATTTGCGTATTAGCTGAAAACAAACTAAGGGAATACAATTCATCAGGCAACCTAGAAAAAGAAATAAGTTTGGAAATAAACAATCCAGTATATGGTGTTAATAATAAATACATAGCAATTAGCGAAAAAAATAGTTCTAAAATAAATTTAATTTCTGGCTCTGAAATACTTTGGACACAAGACGTGGGAGGAAATATTTCTAAAATAAGTGTAAACGAAAATGGATATGTTAGTGTAATTTTAACAGGAACAACACATAAATCTGTTATAGTAGTTTTTGATAATTCAGGAAAAGAATTATTTAAAATTTACTTAGCAACAACTACAGCAGTAGACACAACCATATCAAATGATAATAAATATTTAGCTTATGCAGAAGTAAATACTAATGGTACAGCTATTAGGTCTAATGTAAAAGTAATTTCAATAGATAAAGCAAAAAATGACCAAGAAGAGCCAACTATATATACATATTCGGCAGATAATAATAAGCTAATTGTAAATATAGAGTACCATAAAAACGGTCAAATTATATGTATGTATGATAGTGAGATATCTTCAATAAAAGACAATGCAAATACAGTTTTGATGAATTTAACTGAAAAAAATAAAAATATAACTTTCAGTAATATAAATTTAGATAATTATATTTATAGAGCAGTGGAAGAAAACGACGGGTTATTTAACACAAATACTATTATAGAAATAAAAGGCACATCCAATGATAGAACAGTAACATATCCTGTAGAGGGTGTGGCAAAAGACATATATAGTTTTAACAACATAATAGCAATAAACTTAGGGCAAGAAGTAGAATTTATTAACACAAGTGGTTGGCTTTTAAAGAGATACAGTTCTTTGCAAGAAGTACAAAATGTTATTATAGGAAATGGAATAGCAGGAATTGTATATAAAAATCAGGTAGAAATTATAAATTTATAAAATATAAATTCATAATAAAAAATATAAAGGAGGAAATATAATGACAATAGTAGTGGATTTAGTAATTTTAGCAATAATGGCTATATGCTTAATAGTTGGATATGTAAGAGGCTTAACAGGTTCACTAATTAAAATACTATCATTTGTATTATCACTTGTAATAGCATTTGTATTATTTGTACCAGTATCTAGCTTAATAATAAATAACACACAAATAGACGAAAACTTGGAACAATCTATACGTGATATGATAATACAAGATAATGAAACAGAAGAAGAAAATATGCCAGAAACAATAACAAACTATATTGGACAAAAGGTAGAAGAAGCATCAGACAGTGCTAAGGAAGCAATAGTAGATAGTACTGCAAGAGATGTGGCTCTTACAATAGTTAAAGCAGGAACTTGGATTGGACTATTTATAGTAGCAAGAATATTACTAATTTTCTTAAGATTTATTACATCTTTAATTGCTAAATTGCCAGTAATCAAGCAATTTGATAAACTAGGTGGAGTAATTTATGGCTTACTAGAGGGACTTATAATAATATATGTAATTTTAGCTATAATATCTTTTGTAGCTCCAATGACAAATGGAAATATTGTAACTGCTATAGATGAATCATTTATAGGAAGTATGCTATATAACAACAACTTATTATTAAAAATAATATTTTAGTTTTGTTAGAGGCTGATGCAAAATAATATACATATTACCTAGGGTTCATTTTATACTATTCTTACAAAACCATTATCCAATAACAGATTTCTAATAAATTTTATACAAAATATTGATATTATGTAAAAAATTTAGTATAATGTGTGGTATCTTGTAAAAATAGGAGTGAAGAAATTTGAATAATGAATCTAAAGAAAAAAATGTGAAGAAAAAGGGGAAAGTTAAAGGAAAAAAGAAAAAAAATATATTTTTAAGAGTAGTTTTAATACTTATATTGATTATAATAGTAGCAGCTGGAATTTTATTATACAAAAGGTATAAAGAGGAAGGCTGGTCAGGAGTATCAAAAACTTTGCTAGGACATAATGAAGATACTGTAAATAAATTAGACAAGATGTACTGCTTATTATTAGGAGAAAGCCAAAATTTAACAGATACAATAATGCTTGCATCTTATGACCCAAAAACACAGGAAGCAGCACTTTTATCAATACCTAGAGACACATTTATAGGAGATAATATAAATAATGTTTCTGAATATGATAAGATTAACGCAGTTTACCAGTATGGAGTTGGACTAGAAGACTTATTAGAAGATGTTCGAAACTTAACAGGTATAAATGTTCAATACTATTTAAAAGTTGACACTAAAGCTTTAAAAGCTTTAGTAGATGAAATTGGTGGAGTATATTTCAAGGTACCAATCGATATGCATTATACAGATAGAGGCCAAGGCTTATACATAGACTTAAAAGCAGGCTACCAATTATTAGATGGAGATAAAGCAGAGCAATTAGTTCGTTTTAGACATAATTCAGATGGTAGTACATATCCATATGAATATGGTGGAGAAGACTTAGGAAGAATGAGGACTCAAAGGGAGTTTCTATCAGAGTTATTAAAACAATGTATTGAAAAAATGGATTTAAATACTATTCTAGGATTTTTAGATATAGCTCAGCAATATGTAGACACAAATTTAGACTTTAATGCAATAAAAGATTATATACCATATATATTAGATTATAATGTTGATGAATTAAAAACTGCAACTTTGCCAGGAGAATCAATTCAAGCACCACCACAAGGATATTATGTTTATCTAGTTGATGAAGATGAAGCACAAGATGTAATAAATGAACTTTTTTATGGAGCAAAGTCAGATGATGACGAAAACAGTAACACAGTTGATGGAGAAGGAACAACCATTGAACAAACTCCTCAGGAAGAGACTAGCGATTTAAAAGTAGAAATTCTAAACGGAAGTGGAAGTACAAACAAGCTGAATGAAGTGACACGAGAGTTAGAAGCAGCAGGCTTTGAAGTAGTACAATCAGGAAACACTTCAACAACAAGCAATTCTACTATAATAGATAGAAATAATGCTACAGAAGCTGAACTTATAACTTTAAAAGACATATTAGATGTAGACAGTGTAATTACAGGAGAATCTAGCGAAAGTAGAGATGTAACAATTATAATTGGTACAGACTATGTTATGTAATAATAAAACTAAAGACAAATGACAACAATAGAAAGCTAAGGATAGCAAATTAAAAAAACAAATGAAAAATCAAAGATATAGTTGTCATTAAAAAATAAATCACAGTAAGCAATAAGCTTACTGTGATATCTATATCAAAACAACAAGAGTTTATGGTACCCGACTGTAACCTTGAATTATTGCTATATCGGGTCAGGCTTTTACAAATATTCATTTATTTGTGTAAACTTAAATTTTCCACTACCTTTAGAATGTTTTGCATTTTTAGACTTATGTTTCTTATTTTTTACAATTCTTTTAGATTTACCTCCATTTCCATAACGGTCCACTTTTTTCAAAATTAGTACAAATAAACATAAAATCAAAAATATAAGTAAAACTCTAAAAATTATTGTTTCAAAATTTGAAGGAATTACAGTACTGTTTGCAATTAAGTCTGTCGAATAATCTTTACCATCAATTGTATAAGTGATTTTTCCAACAACTGCACCCTCCGAAATAGGAGCTGTCAAATTCTCATTTATCTCTACTTTTTTATCTAAAGAACTCACATCAATGCTATTTTTTAATAAAATATCTATATTACTTTTAGCTACAATATCTAAATTCTTAGTTTCCTTAGTAGCGCCATTAACCTCAACATTTTCTACTATATCATTGGCCGAAACTAAACTTTGATTAGAATAATTTTCAAACCCATAATCAAATAATTTTATACAATCTTCATATCTATCAGAAATACTTTCGCTACCTAAAACAACCTCAAGTAATTCTACACCATTCTTCTCTGCAGTTGCTACAATACAATAGCCAGACTTATCTGTATAACCTGTTTTTAAACCGGTTGCACTTGGATAATAATATTCATCATTCTTAGTAATAAGTCCGTTTGTAGCATTAAAAATTCTATCTGTTTTATTATATTTATTGGTCTTTGACAATGTATATTGACTAATTTTAGCTATTCGCATAATATCATCAAACTTCATTGCATATTGCCCAATAAGTGCCAAATCGTAAGCAGTAGAATAATGATTACTATTGTGTATACCATTAGGGTTTACAAAATTAGTATTTAAACAGCCTATTTCTTTAGCTTTATTATTCATCATTGTAGAAAATGCATCTACTGAACCAGCTATATGTTCTGCTAATACAAAAGCAGCATCATTAGCAGAAGGAATTAGTAAAACATTAAGTAATTGTTCAATAGTAAGTTGTTCACCATCTTGCAAGCTAGCGTGCGAATATCCAACTGGAACAGAAAAAATAGCATTATGGCTTACTGTAGCAACATCAGTTAATTTACAATTTTCAAGAGTTAAAATTGCTGTCATTAGTTTAGTTGTACTTGCAGGATATTTTTTCTCATATGCATTTTTAGAATATAAAATATTGCCTGTTTTAGCATCCATTAAAATAATTGAATCCGAATTTGTGGTTAAATTATCTGGGTTATAATCACTTGTATCTATATCTACAGCCAAAGATAAACTTGCTGGCAGTAATAACAAAACAATAATAGTCAAAATTAGTATCGATTTAAGTTGTTTCATAAGACCCTCCAATCCTGTATAAATAAACAACTTTAAAAAAATATATATTACTATATATTAAAACTATAAAAAATTCAATACATTTTAGCAATAAAATTAAATAGAATTGACGTCAAAAAGAAGCAATACGTATCTATTTACATATACAACAATTAAAGGAGGTTAGAACTATGTTAAAAGATAAAAAGAAAATAATAATAGTAGTAGTTATTCTAATACTGTTTATAGCATATTTAATTTACGAAAATATAAAAGAGTCCTCTAGTGAAATAGACTTTAATACTTTACTGGATGGTGCTGAAAACGAAGAAGAACAAAATAAAAGTGAAAACATTGTGGAAAGTGAGCAATCAAAAACAAACGAAACTGCAAATATTGAAGAAACAATAGTTGTGCATATAACAGGAGAAGTAAAAAAAGAAGGTGTAATATATTTAAAGAAAGGTGCAAGAATAGTAGACGCTATAAAAGAAGCAGGAGGAGAAACAAAAGAGGCAGACTTATCGCAAGTTAACTTAGCCTATGAGTTACAGGATGGGCAAAAAATATATATACCTAACAAAAATGAAAAAATATCACAGTATATTATTGGAAAAAATGGAGAAACTATGAATGACAATAGTGCAAATACAGGAAATGAAAGCACAAGTTATAATAAGGAGGAAGCAAAAGTGAATATAAATACAGCAAGTCAAGCTGAATTAGATAGTTTACCAGGAATAGGACCAGCTCTAGCTCAAAGAATTATTGACTTTAGAGTAGAAAATGGAAATTTTAATTCAATAGAGGATATACAAAATGTTAAAGGAATAGGGGACTCAAAATATGAAGATATAAAGGACAAGATTGTGGTTTAGCTTAAAAAAATAGACATTCATAATATAAAAAGAATGTCTATTTTTAAAGTTGGTTGCGGGGGTAAGACTCGAACTTACGACCTTTGGGTTATGAGCCCAACGAGCTGCCAACTGCTCCACCCCGCGATGTGTCAACATAATTATTATACAACTAATAAAGTATGTTGTCAATAGTTATGAGGAAAAAAATTGAACTATGCAAATATGTGCTAAAAAACTACTTTGTATATTATATGCTACATATAAAAAAATATTCCTACAATTTATAAAAAAATATTTTGTTATTTACTTTATACAAAATATCAATTATACTAGATGTACAAATAGATAAACTCGGGTTTTAAACACTTTTTCATAGGCAAAAATCTTGTAAGCATTCAAAATGCTTAATTTTTTTTGTCAATTTTTT
>CALXRZ010000045.1 GCA_944391015.1 uncultured Clostridia bacterium
TTTTTATGATTCTAATTATTCCAAATACTATTGTTAGTATAATTAGTGCTATTACAATAAGATTTAACGTAATAAATAGTATTCCTAAAAATCCCATTAAAGGAATTACAACTAAACTTCCCATAAAACATCACCCTTTATAATATACTTCTACTTCATTCTACTGTCTCAGTACTATTTTTTTCAGTATTATCATCCTCTTCATCAGTTTGAACATCACTGGACAGTGTATTGTCTATTTCTTCATTTCCATCATTCTCTGGACTATCTATTATTTCATTTTCATCCACCACATCATTTTCTGGTAAAGTATCATTGGCTACTGTATTGTTTTGTGCTGGTGGCACACCTACTTCATTTTGAGCAACATCATTTTGAGCATTTTCATTTTCGATATTTTCGTTTGTCTCTTCGTTGTCATTTTGTACAACAGTATTTGTTATTTCTTCCTCATCTGGATCTAATTCTAAATCATTATTGTCGTCCGTATATATTATATTTTTTTCTTCAGTTTGGTTATCTTCTCTATCATTTACATCTACTATACTGCCACTATGTCTTGTACATTGACTTGGCTCTGTTCCTTGTAAAAAATATTCTACATAAGTATTTGTACAACCAGTTCTAGCAATTTTACCAGTATCTGCACATATTTCTGCAGTAACTATTTTGCTAGATTGATAAAATCTTGCTCCAGAAAATCCGTCATGTATACTTCTCATCACATTTGCCCACATTATTCCTGCAGGGTTTTGACTGTTGTATTTTATAGTTTCGTTTTGGTCAAATCCAAACCACGCAACTGCTGTATAGTATGGTGTAAATCCACATAGCCACTTGTCGTAATTTTCGTCAGTAGTTCCAGTTTTTGCCGAAACATCTATGCCTGGAATTGCACAATATGTAGCTGTACCGTAGGTTCCATTAACCGGTTGCTGTAATAGTTTTTTTAGTACATAAGCCACTTGCTCTGAAAATATTGTCCTTTTTTCTTGTTTTGAAGTCATAACAGTTCTTCCCCTATTGTCTACAATAGATGAATAAAATGTTGGCTGTATATAAATTCCGTCATTTGCTATAGTTGCATAAGCTGATGCCATTTCTAGTGGTGTAACTCCATTTTGTAGTCCACCTAATGCTAAAGCTAAGCTTTCGTCTTCGTCTGTTAGTGAAGTTATTCCCATCTCTTCAAGGTATGAGATAGCTTTTTTAGGAGTTATTTGTTCCATCATTTCTACAAATGGAATATTTTGTGAAGACTCTAGTGCTCTTCTAACAGTTATTTTGCCCAAGTATCCACCATCACTATTTTTTGGTTCATAATCTTTTTCAAATGTTGTTTTCTCATCATTATATATCGTAGCACCAGTAAATATTTTTTCGTTGATGCCTGGCACTAAAACTGCAAGTGGTTTAATAGCTGAACCAGTTTGCCTTTGACTCTGTGTTGCTCTGTTTAAACCTCTAAAAGTTTCTTTTTCTCCGAAGCCCGCCTGTACAAGCTAAAACTTGCCCAGTTTGATGATTTAATATAACCATTGCAGCTTGTGAAGTATCCTCTCCATTTGCTGAGTAAAGTATGTATTGGCTTTTTAAAGATTCTGCTTCTACTTTATCTTGCATACTAGAATCTTGTGTACTGTATATAGTTGAACCTGATAAGTATAAATAATTTTTTGCAAATTCTTCTGATATATTTTTTTCCTCTGCTAGGTCTTCTATAGCTTCGTTTATTAGCGCATCTGTATGGTATGAATACACGCAATCTCCTATTTCTATATCTCCCTCATCAAAATTTAGTCCACTTTTTACTTCTTTTTCTGCCTTTTCATATTCGCTTTCGTCTATTTTGCCTAATTCTAACATTTTTTGTAGTACAGTTAGTGTCCTATTTATTATGTCTTCTTCATTGTCATACCCTTCAAAAGGATTATAGTAATTAGGTGAATTGTTTATTCCTGCTAAATATGCGCATTCTGCCAATGTTAAGTCTTCTACATCTTTGTTAAAGTAGAATTTAGCCCCTGTTTGCACACCATAAACATTTGGCCCTACATATATTATATTTAAATACATTTCTAAAATTTCTTCTTTAGAAAAATAACATTCTAGTAAAAATGCTTTCCACCACTCTTTTACCTTACGTGTTATAGAGTCTGTAGTATCTCCTGTTAAGTTTTTAACCAACTGTTGTGTTATAGTGCTACCACCATAGGAAGAATGGCCAAAACTTGTTATGTAGCTTAGTATTGCTCCACCTGTCCTTTTAATATCAATTCCAAAATGAGAATAAAACCTTTCGTCTTCTATTGAAACATAAGCATCCACTAAATTTTCGGGCATATCTTCTATGTCAACTGGAGTTAGTTTTTTCTGCTCATTTCCTAATTCTGCAATGACTTCTCCATCTTTATCTAAAACTACTGACATTTTGTTTGAAAACATTGCAGTACTTAACTCTTTCCAGTTATATGCTGAAATACCAAGGCAAACTCCTCCTGCTACTAATACTATTAATATTAGAATTAGTATAATTTTCCTTATTATTCTATTTTTATGCTTTTCATTTTTATTTTTTTGCTTTCCTCCTTTTTTATCACTAGGCTTACTTTGATTGCCTTTGTTTTTCAGTTCTTCTCTTTTTTCTTTATCTTGTTTCATCTTAAGTACAGATTTAGGAATCTCTTCTTCCTCTTCTTTTACTTTTCTCAAAATATCTCTCCTATATAATTATATTAATATTCCCCCAGATTTTCATCTTCTTAACTTTATCATAATATTTTGATTTTATCAATGTTTTTGTGAAGTGAAATATTATAGTACTCTTCTTCATTTAATTCTTGCAATATTGTATATACTTCTGTATATGCATTTCTACGGTTGTTCATATCTTGTTTCCCCTTTTTCTTTTGCTTTTTCTACTAATGCTTTTAATTCCGCATCTACTTTATCTGCCATTTCTGGGTTTGTTAAAGAACTAATTATTGAAGCTTTTGCTAGTTCTTGTGATGTTATTTTTCTATGTTGCTTTGGTTCTATTCCATGTTTTCTTAATGTCTCTATTTTTTCTCTATATTCTTCTGGTACATTTTCTATCGGTTGCCCTGCATATTCTTGTAATATTTTATATTCTTTCGAGTTATACCAATTTGCATATAAATTCACTTCTTCTTTTTGCTCTTCCGTCATTTCTTTTCTTGTTAATACTTTACCATTTTTTCCAATCAAACCTCGCATAATTCGTCCATGTGTTTCTATAAATTCTACTACTTGCTCATATATTGGTTTTTCCTTCTTTTGCCTTGGGCTTGGCTCTAATCCATATTTCCTTAATGTTGCTATTTTTTCTCTATATTCTTCTGGTAAATTTTCTATTGGTTGCCCCGCATATTCTTGTAATATTTTATATTCTTTTGATTGTTTCCACCTAGAATATAAATTCACTTCTTTTTTTTGCTCTTCCGTCATTTC
Organism: uncultured Clostridia bacterium; assembly: GCA_944391015.1. GTDB lineage: Bacteria > Bacillota > Clostridia > TANB77 > CAG-508 > CALXVA01. Next base: position 3,472 of record CALXRZ010000045.1, read on the forward strand.
TTTGTTCTTTATTCTTTTACCAGCTTCTTTAAATTCACTTTTCATTTGTCGTCCATATGTTTCTATAAATCCTATTACTTGTTCATATGTTGATTTTTCATGCTTTTGTCTTGGTTGTATTCCATATTTTCTTAATGTTGCTATTTTTTCTCTGTATTCGTCTGGTACATTTTCTATTGGTTGCCCTGCATATTCTCGCAATATTTTATATTCTTCTGATTGTCTCCACCTAGAATATAAATTCACTTCTTCCTTTTGTTCTTCCGTCATTTCTTTGTTTTTCAATTTTTTACTTCTATTTCCAATCGCACCTCGCATTATTTGTCCATGTGTTTCTATAAAGTCTATTACCTGTTCATATGTTGATTTTTCCTGTCTTTGTCTTGATTCTAATCCATATTTCCTCAATATTACTATTTTTTCTCTATATTCTTCTGGTACATTTTCTATCGGTTGTCCTACATATTTTTGCAATATTTTACATTCTTTTGTTTTTCTCCACCTTTGATATAAATTCACTTCTTCTCTTTGTTCTTCCGTCATTTCTTCTATAGTTAAGGCTTTACGACCTTTTTTATGGAAGTTTCCTTTCATTTGTCGTCCATGTGTTTCTATAAATTCTATTACTTGCTCATATATTGTTTTTTCTTGCTTTAGCTTTGGTTCTAATCCATATTTTCTTAATGTTGCTATTTTTGCTCTATATTCTTCTGGTACATCTCCTATTGGTTGCCCTGCATATTCTCGCAATATTTTATATTCTTTCGAGTTATGCCAATTTGCATATAAATTCACTTCTTCTTTTTGCTCTTTAGTCATTTCTTCTCTTGTTAATGCTTTATCATTCTTTTTATAAAAGCTTGATTTCATTTGTCGTCCATGTTTTTCTACAAATTCTATTACTTGTTCATATATTGATTTTATCGTTTTGCCTTCAACTTCATCCTCTATTTCTACAAAATCTTTCAATAATCCAGTAATTTCAAATGGTCCTTTTGTTTTACTTTCAAAACTCTTACTTTGTCTTTCTCCCTGTTTTAATACTCTTTCTGGTAAATCTATCTGCCATAGATCGACTTGGCTACCTAGACTTATTACTTTCTTTATTTCTTCTACTTGTTTTTCATTTAATCCATCAAATTCACTTTTTAAATATTCTTTATATTTACCTTGTATTTCTTTTAATACTCTAGCATATCCGGTTTCTTCCTTATCAGTGCTATTTATATTTGGTAATGTTCCATCATGTCTTTCTGTCCAATCTAATATAAGATTTAACATCTGTATGTCGTCTTGCTCTGTTATTTCATTCTCCCAGTTTACTTTTAATGTGTTATTTACTAAATCTATTACTACTGGTCTATCTTCATATTTAGTTGGATTATCTGGATCCTCTGAATAAATTACTCTTCCTAATTGTTGCAAATATAATATACTAGAATTTTTATCCATTGTTCTTAGCCATATTATTCCATCTAATTTGTCTATATGTAATCCTTCGTTTGCTTTATTTATTACTAGCATAAATTCTGTTTCTTCTGTATTGCTATTTTGGAATTCTTCTAATCTTCTTGCATTTTCTTTATCTCCATATTCTCCAAGCATTGAGTGAAAATTAGGCTTTATTTCTGAGCCTTTAAAATATTCTTCTATTTGCTTTTTCCAATACTCTAATTTTTCTTTTCCCTTTTTCCTACCTATTACATTTCCATCTTCATCTTCTAGATCTTCTACCAATGGTAAGAATACTATATATTTTCCACCTTTTTTTACATTTGCTTGTAATATCTCTGGTATTCCTTCCGCACTCTCTACTTTTCTTCTTAATGATTCATATTCTTCTAGCTTTTCATTTCTTTCTTGTATATCTTCTATTTGTTCGATTCTATCTTTTAATTCATCTAAACTTCCATCCGTCTTTAAACTGTATGCACAACTTACAAGCTTAGGATTTACAACTAGTCCCATTCTTATTGCATTTGTTAAACTCATATTCATGGCAATATGTTTTCCACTTACTGCTTCTCTATTTGTATAGCCTAATCTTTGTGCTATTTCATTTGCCATATTTATTCCATCTGTATCTCTTCTTGGAGTTGCTGTTATTCCTAATACTTTCGTACTTTCTTTCTGATTATCTATTAATGTATTTAACTTTTCTCCCCATTTTTCTGCGCCTGTTCTATGTAACTCATCTAATACTATAAAGCCATATTGTTTGTTTATAGTAGCTTTTCCACTTCTTGCAAGCAGATTTGGATATGTAGAAAATTTTAAATTTGGAAATACATCTTTTATTATTTCATCTTTACTTCTTCCGAATTGTATTTACTGGTCCATGTATATACTTTATAATGTAATCCTTCATTTGTTCTAATATTTCGTTTTGAGGAGCTAAGTAAAGCATTTCTTCGTTTTGATGCTCCATTAGTTGTGCTAAAGCAACAAAACTTTTTCCTCCTCCTGTTGGTAATATTACTGATGCAAATCTGTGTTCCTGGAATATTTCATCTGCTTTATCTGTTGCTATTTGTTGATATGGTCTAAGCTGTATTTCTGTTCCTTGTACATCATAATAGCCTAAAAATCTTTCTATTCTCTCTATTGACAAATTTTGATTTAAAATTGATGTATTATCTTTTGCCTCTCTTTGTTTTAGGCTTTCTATATTTTCTGCTATTAGTCTATAATATTGTTCTAGTCGCTTTGCTTTAATCGTTTCTGGAGTATCTTTTTCTGTAATTTTAAAGTCATTACTTCTTGTTATTATGTTTAATAGAATAGTCGGAATGTTTTTTCTATCTATCCCTTGTTCTTCTAGTTTTTGATATAACTCTACACAATATTCTGCTTGCATACGTTTAATTAAGTTATTTCTTTCTTCTGGCGTAAATTCTTCTATTCCAATTTTTAGCCAATCATATAGCGAAAATATGGCTTCTGCATAATATTCTTCTTTATTTATTTGCTCATCTCTTTGCACTTTAGAAAATGTACTGCTCATTATATTTCTTACATTTGATAGTCCACCATTTTCCATTATTTCTATCTGCTCTGCTTCAGATAGTTCTTTTATTTTGTCTATTAGCTGAATAGCATCACCATTTAAATCTAATGAAGTTGATTCACTAAGTTTAACTCCTCTATTACTTTGTCTTGTTATTATTTCAGGCTCTATTCTAAAACCATTATTTGCAATATGTTGTATAATACCTGTATATTTAGGATTATTTTCTGTTATTTCACTTAATATTCTCGCTAGTTCTTTTGCATTTGACTGCGACCTTGCTAGATAGAACAAATTCTTTACTACAGAATTTGCCATTCCATACTCCACTCTTCCTTCTGTTAAGTTATACATTTCTTCTATGGATATATTATCTCTTACTTTATAATCTTTTAACAATGTACTATTTTCTGGTATCTCAAGGCTATTTCCTTCATTTACAAATCTAATTACTTCTCTTTTTAAATCTCTTACTAAGTTTTTTCTTTTCTCTTCTGCTTGCTTTAATAATTCTTGTCTAGTTGCTTGTAGTGATGTTTCAGGTCCTTGCATTTCTGAATTTTGCAATAATTCTAATTCTTGCTCATTCACTTGTTGCAATAATGAAAATATATCTACTATTTCTTTTGGCACATCTATTATCTCGTTTCTTTCTATGTCCCCATAATGAATTGCCTCTAATGATGAAAACGCATTTCCTATAGTTTGCACCAATAAATTGTTATTCGCTGTATACGATATTATCGGTTCCATTCCTCCTACTCTTTCAAGCAGAGTTAACTTAGCAATTATCTTATTTTTCTCCAATGACTGTTCTACATTTAGTGCCTTATATCTACTAATTCGTGCAACTGGTGCATTATATGTTATTCCTTTTCTTAATTTTGCCTTACCTGCATCTAATGGTTCTTTTGATGTGTACCTTGTTTCTATTATTCTTCTTAATTCTTCTTCTGTTTTACTATTATCTATATCAGCTATGGTTTCTAAAAGTTTACTATCAGGATTTATTGAAGAAATGTATTCATTTATTCGCTTTTCTACTTCTTCTAGCATATATTGTCCTGCATTTATTATCTTTTCGCCAAAATCTCTTTTTGCCACTTTTACCATTATATATCTATCTTTATAGTATCCTCTTCCATAGCAAATAGACACATTACCATTGCTAGAAAGCGATATACAATTTGTATCCTTTCTGTAATGCATCTTTATATGGTCATATAATTGTTCCAAACTTAGCGGAGCGTCTTTACTGTATTTTGGCTCTCTATTCTCAGTATTTTCTTCGTGTCTTTCTCTATCTGTTCTTATTCTTGCGATGTTGCCTTTTTCATCTAGCACAGTTCCATTTTCTATATCTTTATTATCTGCCATATTTAAAGCACGGAAAAAGTAGTAATTCTCTTCATCTTCTATTATATTAAAATTTTCTATATCAAATAAATTCTCCATTTGCAATTAGTCCTTGTTTATAGTTTTATCTATAAAATATTTTATCATATATATATACAAAAATATACATTTTTTAACTTTTTTGTTACTAGATAATGGTAGTAACTATTTACATGAATTCCGTAATATTGAATAGTGATTTGAGTTTAACATAAAAAAGTGATATAATTATATTTATAAACTTGGTATATATAACCTCGTTTTTGTCCGAAAATTCACACAACGCAATTAGAGCAATAGAATTATTGGAGGTTACAAAAATGGCAAGAAAGTTCGTACTGTATACAGGGGATACTAAAGAGTATCCTAGATGTAGCAAACCTAATTTTCTCGTAAAAGGTCATGTCTATGAAGTCGTCCAGATAATTAACTTGGGCACACAAGTTAATTATCGCCTTCGTGGACTTGAAGGATTTGCATATCCTTCGAATTGGTTTAAAGCCGAAGAAGAGGTAAACTACAAGCATCGCAACACCTTTCACGGTGTTGCACATGAAAAACCCATTTTGGGTAAGCAGTACAGATGTTACCTGTTAGATGGAAATAACCTGATTACTGTGCTTACCAGCACTGTAGAAGGTTATGAGCAAATGGAAGGAGGCATCTACTACGTTCGAACAAAGAATTCTGAATATTATATAGACATTGTTTAAAGCCAAACTTGCCAACCAACCCCTAGTTCGTTGAACTAGGGGTTTGGTTTATTTTAATTTTCAACTACTAGTATACTTACAAAAACAGTAGACTTTCTATATCTATACGTGCATTTGTATACTCAACATCTTCCAAAGATAATCCACTAAGCTCAAGCACATCTCCTGCATTTAATCTTAGTATAACTGTACTTGTAAGTGTATATCTGTTATTTATAATATCACTATCTATAACTGCTCCTTCATTTAAAGTTTCATTTATAGGCACATTATTTACTATTAAAATAGCATTAAAATTAAAAGTTCCAATACCTTGTGACACTCCTGTTAGTTGATACGAAATTTGATATATGCCATCCCTATTTATTAAAATTTCACTAGAACCAGGTGTATGAGACAATGCATTTCCTTCTACAATTTTGTTTTGACTAAACTTTATAATGCTATTTCCTATTTGAGTATTATCTCCATTTGTTGCAGTAGCTACTAAGATGCTTTTATCTTGATTAGTATTGTTTATAAAAATGAATAATATAGCTAAAAATAATATAAAAATTAGTGTAAAACATAGTATAAGCTTTAGTATCTTACATTTATTTTCACAGCACATAATGTAATTCCTCCTTCAATATATATTATGGAATTACATCCTTTTTTGATAAAGTATTTCAAAAAACGAGGCTACGAAAAACATTCATAGCCTCGCTTGCAAAGTCTCTAATAGTGACTTTGCTCCATTTTTTTATGACAATTTGTACATTGTGTTATCATCAACGATCTCAATAAACAGCCTGCATTCAGAGTATCTGCCGGGATTTGCCATAACATTATAAATTATATCTTCAAAAATATAATTTACCGTATTGCTAAGTTCTCTTGCACCAGTATCTAATTGCATAGACCTTTCTGCAATCAGTTCAAGCAGTTTAGGATTATATCTAAGAGAAATACCCATTTTTCTTAATTCTCTTTGATATTTTTTGAAAATGGAAAGACGCGATTTCTTTAAAATTTGAATTAAATCCTTTTTTTGGAGTTTATTCATTTCTACTATCGTATCAATCCGACCAACAAATTCCTCCGGCATACCATATTGGACTAAATCCTGCTTGGTATACCTATTTTGCAAAGTCACTTTATCTTCATACTGCCTAAATCCGATTTACCCTTGTCCGAGCCGTTTATCTCATATTTTTGACAATCCAGCGAAAGCACCGCAAAAGATGATAATAAGTTGACTTGTATCAAATGTGTATCCTTCTCCTAATTCATACTTAGTTCCTTCCACAATTTTAAGAAGACTCTTTAACACATTAGTTCCTGCTACACCTTTTTCATCTCCCGCTTTTTTGTCAATTTCATCAATGATTATCATCCCCCTTTGTGCTTTCTCCAAGTTGTATTTGGATGCAATAATAAGATGAATAATCATATCTTCAACGCTTTTTCCATAATACCCTTCTTGAGTATATTTTGTAGCATCTTCTTCTGTATATGGAATATTCAACCTCCTAGCAATTTGTTTAATTGTTTCTGTTTTACCAACTCCACTTGAACCAATAACTAAAATGTTTGACTTAATAGTTTTAAAATATAGTGACCTATAAATGGCTGTTAATATCCTTTTTATAGCCATATCCTGTCCAACAATATATTCCTGAACATTCTGTTCAACCAATTGAATCGGCGATATATTTTCTTTATTAGGCTTTTCCCCCCTTGTAAGTTTCTGTTCTTCTCGTATTAACCCCACTATTTCGTTAATTGCCATAATATTTCTCCTTTCATTATAGAGAAGAGTTAATAAGCGATTAATGTTACATATTATATCATATTTTGATGTTATTTGTATATACTTTATGGCAACTTTTTTTGTTAAAGACAGGCTTGTTTTGAAATGTTGACTTTTTATGTTAAATTGTGATATAATACGTTTGGTTAGCTTGATGCTACTGTCAAAGAACTAAATTTTAATAAGGAGAATTCATATGAAAAACCCTTCGATGTACGGCATTATTTTTGGGACCTTAATTCTTTCATCTTACGAATCCTTTCGCCGGGTATTTTTTATGGGAGAATATAATCAAATAGCATTAATGGTGTTTTCCATCTTTTCCGCTATTAGTTTCTTTGCAATAATTATTAGCAAAGACAAGTAACACATTTTTAGCACCGTTCCCAAGTGACGACTGTCACCTGGAACGGTGCTTTTTTAAACTATTATTCCTCCTCCATAGTCATACACATCAAGCCCATCAAAACTTACTAATTCTAATCCATATTTGTTTATATGTTTTATTATTTCGTCCTTATATTCTAGTTTGTTAATATCTCCGAAAAGTACAAATTTATTGTCAAATACTAAAGTTGCACCACCAATAAAGCCTCTCATTGTAGACTCTGTACCATCTCTTTTTAAGAGTTTTATGTTGTTCTCTTCTATATACAATGCATCTATACCATTTTTTTGTAATACCTCTTCTATATTCTTGTCTGTGGTAATACAAGAATTATCGTCAGTTACTGCTATTGAGCATTTTGTATAACCTTGCTTTACTATAATATCTGGTTTTATGCTTTTATCTGTATATTTACTTCCTATAATTTTATTTCCAATTTGACATACATTGTATGGTACATCTTCTGGATATTTTTTACCGTACTTTGTTTTCTCCAATAATAGAATTCGAGAAACGAATTGGAGCATTTGGAGCTTCTATTATTTGGTTATTTACTTTACAATAAAAAATATCACTATGTCCTGATATCTCATCATATACTTCATTTGATAATGGAATTTTTATGATATCAAAATATTGTTTTAAGTATATTTGTTCTACATCTCTTATACGTTCATCTATTAATAGTCTTCTCAATTTTTTGCCTCCAATTCATGTTTATTTAGAATAAAATAATGACAATTTTAATATTGATTTTAAATTCATGCATTTTCTGTAAGCATAAATCCAGCATATACAGTAGAATAATCTGCTGTTATTTCTTTTACTAATTCTTTTTCTTCCTGCATTAAAGTATTACCAAGGTTAGACATTTTTTTGTCTAACTTTTGTGTCATTTTAGCACATTCTTTTAATTCCTTTTGTACATTTTTTGGAACTTGCTTTTCGTATTTGTAGTTTATTTTATGCTCCAAACTTGCCCAAAAGTCCATTGCCATTGTTCTAATTTGTATTTCTACTTTCACGTCTATTACTCCAACAGATAAGCTAATAGGTAGAGACACAATTAAATGGTAACTTGAATAGCCACTACTTTTAGGGGTTGTAACATAATCTTTCTTTTTTAATACAGTTACATCTGGCATATTTTCAATCATTTCTACCATTCTATATATGTCTGGTATAAACGAACATATAATACGCATTCCTGCAATGTCGTTTATAGTTTTTATAAGATTTTCATAAGTAAAGTCCAAACCTTTTTTTATTAGTTTATTTGTTATACTTTCTTTACTTTTTATTCTACTACTAATATGTTCTATAGGGTTATATTTGTGCAATATTTTAAACTCTTCGCTTAGTGTGTTTATTTTTCCTTCTAATTGTTGTAGTGCTGCTGTATATACAAAAGTAAGTCTCTTATACTCCAAATCTTCTTGCAGTCCATCCTCATTTTTTACTACTAGACCTTCTATAATAATCAACTCCTTTATATAACTTTAATATAATATACACTACGTTTATGTCCATTATGTGTAATTTTATCGTTAATTTTGAAAATTGTCAAACTAGTTTTTTTCTTTAAATATTTAATAAATTGTACTTATAGGCTACTTTTATTGTAATTTGTTGTCTATTTCTTTCTTCACTGAAAATTCTAAAACTTTACCTTGGTAAAATTTTCACCAAATTTCCATCTGTAGTAAAGTTAGAAACATTGTACAAGAAAAGCACATCTGTTATCTCATTTTCCT
>CALXRZ010000046.1 GCA_944391015.1 uncultured Clostridia bacterium
CCACCACCAAGTAGTAAACATACATCAGATACATTTACATATTCATTAGAACGTAAAGATGCTTTACATCCATTATCTGTTTCACGTAAGAATATAGATACTTCTACACCCTCTATATCTCTACCTATGCTTACTATACCTTCGTGGTCTCCATTTTCTGCTCCAACTCTTTCCATTTCTTCTTTTGTTATATACGTAAATGCTACTTTTCCATCTTCGAAGAATTCTAATCTATTTGAAGCTATTCTTGTTAATTCAAAATTTGCTCTTGTTTTTATTTGTAAAACTCTTCTATATATTTTTGAAATATTTACTCCATCTTGTAAAAGTCCAGCTGTAAATTCAAAAGTTTCTGCTGTTACTCCAGGATATTTAAAACCTCCTGTGTCTGTTATTATTCCTGTAATTAAACAAGTTCCTATTTCTTTTGTAATGTTTATATTTAAGAATTTAAACACTCCTATAAGTACTTGTGCGCACGCTGGTGCATCAGGACTTACATAGTTATAGTCTCCAAACATAGTATTTGAGCTATGATGGTCTATATTTATTTTTACCTTTGCATCCTCAAAATATTTAGCAAAACCATTTAGCATTTTTATTGTAGCACAGTCTACAGAAATAGCTAAATCGTATTTTTCTATGCTAGATTCTTTTTTTATTTCATCCGTACTTGGTAAAAATTCAAAAGTACGTGGATATTCTGGTACGATTACGTCTGGTTCTTTTCCCATTTGCTTTAGTGAATTGTATAATGCTAATGCTGAACCTATTGCATCCCCATCAGGATTTTCGTGAGTTAGTATTACTATGGTTTCAGCATTATTTATTTCTTCTAAAATGTTATCTAATGTGCTCATTTACTTTCCTCTTTCTCTTTTATTATTTAATATAAATATTTTATGCTAATTTTTTTGGTTACTGTTCCCTCTTACTTTTACTATATGAAGCCTATTTTTATTTTATGTTGGAGCATTTAAGGTGGTAACCAATAAATTTACAAATAGCAAATGTTTTTAGTTATTTTCTTTATTAACATTAAGTTCTTTTAATATAGAATCTATTCTAGCTCCATACTCCAACGAGTCGTCTATTTCAAAAACCAACTCTGGTGTAATTCTTAAGTTTACTGTTTTAGCTAGTCTTGACCTTATAAAACCAGAGGATTCTTTTAGTCCCTCCATTGTTTTATTTATGTTTTTAGAATTTAATATGCTTACATACACTTTGGCATATTTAAAATCTGGAGTTATTTTAACCCTTGTTACACTAAGCATACCTGTAACATTTGGGTTTTTTAGTTCATAATTAAGTACTTGACTTAATTCTTTTTTTAACTCTTCATTGATTCTATTTAGTCTTGCTTCATTCTTAGGCACTACTCTCTCCTCCTTTTTATTATTTTATATCTAATCTATTGTTATTAAGATAATGGTTTTTGTAATAATTTAGGTCTTCCCCATAGGTACTATGTATATTTAGAGAATTTTTGCAGTGACAACGCCAAAAGCAATTATCTTCAAAATGCACCTATCTCTTAACTTCCTCCATAATATAAACCTCAATAATGTCTCCCTCTTTAATGTCGTTATAATTTTCAATTTGAATACCACATTCAAAACCTTTTGTAACTTCTTTAACATCGTCTTTAAAACGTTTTAATGATGCAAGTTTTCCTTCGTGTATTACTACATTGTCACGTATTACTCTTACGCCAGCATTTCTTTCTACTTTTCCATCTAATACATAAGCACCGGCAATAGTTCCAACACTAGATAATTTGAATGTTTGTCTTACTTCTACGTTTCCTATTACTTTTTCTTCATATACTGGTGCAAGCATTCCTTTCATTGCTGCTTCTACATCTTCTATCGCATTATATATTACAGAGTATTGTTTTATTTCTATTCCATCTTTTTCTGCCATATCTTTTGCTGCTAAGCTTGGTCGTACATTAAATGCTATAATTATTGCTTTTGCTGCTTTTGCTAATTGTACATCTGATTCTGAAACTGCTCCAACTGCTGAGTGTATAACTCTTACTTTTACCTCTTCATTAGTCAATTTTTCTAATGATTGTTTTAATGCTTGAGCTGTACCTTGAACATCAGCTTTTACAATTATAGCAAGCTCTTTTAAGTTTTCGCTTTCCATTTTTTCAAATAGATTGCTTAAAGTTACTTTGCTTTGTTCTGCTATAGATTTTTCTCTTTCTTGACGTTTTCTCTTTTCGATTAAGTGTTTTGCCATTTTTTCATCTTTTACTTCATAGAAAGTGTCTCCAGCTTCTGGCACATTTGTAAGTCCCATTACTTCTACTGGTGTAGATGGTCCGGCTTTTTTTATTTTTTGACCTTTGTCGTTTTTCATTCCTCTAATTCTACCGATAGAAGTTCCCACAACAATTGTATCACCAACATCTAATGTACCTCTTTGTACTAGTATTGATGCTATAGGTCCTTTAGATTTATCAAGTCTTGCTTCTATAACTGTACCTTTTGCTTGTTTACGTGGGTTTGCTTTTAGTTCTTTCATATCGGCAACAAGTAGTACCATTTCTAGTAAATTTTCTATATTTATGTGTTTTTTAGCAGATATAGGAACATATATTGTATCTCCACCCCATTCTTCTGGTACTAATTCATATTCCATCAATTCTTGTTTTATTTTTTCTACATTTGCTCCTGGTAAATCTATTTTATTTACTGCAACTATAATTGGTATTTCTGCTGCTTTTGCGTGGTTTATAGCTTCTACTGTTTGTGGCATTACACCATCATCTGCTGCAATAACTAATATTGCTATATCTGTTATTTGAGCTCCTCTTGCTCTCATACTTGTAAATGCTTCGTGTCCTGGTGTGTCTAAAAATGTAATTTCTCTTCCATTTACATTTACCATATATGCACCAATGTGTTGTGTAATTCCTCCAGCTTCACCTTCTATTACATTTGTGCTTCTTATAGCATCTAGTAATGATGTTTTACCGTGGTCAACGTGTCCCATAACAACAACTACTGGTGGACGTGGCTCTAAGTCTTCTGGTGCGTCTTCTGTATCGTCAAATAGAATGTCTTCTTCTTTTACTTCAGCCTTTTTATTAGCAGTAATTCCAAACTCACTAGCAACTAAAAATGCAGTATCAAAGTCCAAAGTATTGTTTATTGTAGCCATTATTCCTAAAGTGAATAATTTTTTAATTACTTCAGCTGTAGTCTTTTTCATTTCTTGTGCTAAGTCTTTTACTGTAATATTTTCTGGAATAGTAATTTCTTTAAGTTCAAATATTTTTTGTTTGTTTCTTGACTCATCATCTTTTTGAATTTTCTTTTTATTCTTTTTTCCTCTAGCTGTAGTTAAATCATAGTATTCAAGCATTCCTCCGTCTTGCTCTGTGAACATATTTGATAAGCTGTCAACTTGTTTTAAATCTTTTAGCTTTCCTGTATCAAATTCTTCAAACTGACTGCTTCTTCTTGATTTATTAGCTTTTTTAATTGATTTTGCTTCATCATATTGACGACTTGCTTTTTGCTTATCAATTGCTTTACTACTATAATCTCTTTGACTTTCTTTTTCTACAATTTCAGTAGTCATTATGTTTTTAATATTTTTATCTATTCCTTTTTCATCTAATGGTCTTCTATTATTATTGTTACCAAACCTATTGTTTTGGTTGTTTCTAAAATTATTATTTCCATTTTGACCATTTCTATTAAATTTTTCATTATTTTGATTATTATTTCTATAATTTTGATTTCTGTCATTTCTCATATTATTATTCCTAAAATTCTGATTTCTATTGTTTCCTCTCTCATTATTATATCTATTATTAGTATTATAATTATTTGAATTTCTGTTTTGGTAATTATTCTCTCTAAATTCTTTTTTAGGAGTACTAATATTTCCTTTAGATGTAACTACCTGCTTACTTTCTTTATTTTCTTCTTTTTCTACAGGTTTAGTTTCTTTTACTTCTTCCTTTGGTTCTTCTTTTATTTCTACTTTTTCTTCAATTTTTTCTGGCTTTGTTTCTTGTTTAACTACTTTAGGTTCTTCATCTTTCTTTTCTTCCACTATAACTTTTTTAGGTTCTTCCTTTTTTGGTTCTTCTTTTTTTGGCTCTTCTTTTGGTTTTAGTCCAAAAAGTTCACTTACTGTAAGTGGTTTAGTTTGTTTATTTCTATAAACAATATTGTAATCGTTTTTATTTCTTCTTTCTACAAAGCCAACGTCTTTTTTGCTATTCTCACGATTTTTATTCTCGTTTTCAGCTCTTTTTTCTTCTTCCTCCGAAATTATAACTTCACGTCTAATAATAACTGGAGTTTCATTTTTCTTACTGTTTGAAGAAGTAGAATCTTTTTTTGCATTTTTAGAATTTTGATTACTTTCTTCCTTTTTTCCTATATTTTGCTTTTTAGAAATTCTTTCTTTTATTTTTTCGGCTTGTTCGTCATCAATAGAACTTAAGTGGCTTGTCACATCAAATCCTAAGTCATTTGCTATTTTAACTACATCCTTACTTGCCACACCTACTTCTTTTGCTATTTCGTGTATTTTTATCTTACCCAATAGCTTCACCCCCATTTATTATTTTTATAATTTCATTTGAAAAATTTATGTCCTTTATTCCTATAATTGCTTTATTATTTTGCCCTATAGAATTACTTATTTCTTCTATGTTTAAAATTTCAAAAATTGGTATATTTTTTTCCTTGCAAATATTTTTAAAATTCATTTTTGTCCTTTCTGCTGAATCTTTTGCTATAATAATAAGTTTTATTTTATTTTTTTCAATATCTTGCTTACAGGCTTCTGTGCCAAAACTGAGCTTTCCTGCTCTTCTAGCTAACCCCAATAATCCACATATTTTACTATTTATCAACAATTACACCTCTTAAGCTTTCATAAATTTCTTCTGATATTTTTGTTCCAAATGCTTTTTCTAGTCTTTTTGTTTTTATGGCTTTTTCTAAACAATTTATATTGTTACAAATATATGCACCTCTGCCATTAGCTTTTCCTGTTTTATCTATACTAATGATTCCCTCTTTATTTTTTACTATTCGTATTAGGTCTTTTTTATCTTTTCCGAGAATTACATCCTATACACGTTCTTTGTGGTAAATTTTTCAACAAAATCCCTCTTTTCTATTTTATTCAGCTTGCCCCATATTATTCTTCACTAGAATCTTCTTGAACTTCTTCTACCTCTTCTTTTTCTGCTTCTTCGTTTAATTTAGCTAACATTTCTCTAAATTGTGACTCACTCTTAATATCTATTTTCCAGTTTGTAAGTCTTGCAACTAGTCTTGCATTTTGTCCAGCTTTTCCTATTGCTAATGATAATTGGTCATCCCTAACGATTACTTGTGCAAATTTTTCTTCTGGTTTTACATCTACTGCCATAACTTCTGCTGGAAGCAATGCTGCAGATATGTATGTTGCTGGGTCCTCAGACCATTCTATAACATCTATTTTTTCCCCATTTAGCTCATTTATAATGTTTTGGATACGTATTCCCTTTTGTCCAACACAAGAACCAACTGGATCTATGTTTTCGTTTGATGAATATACAGCTACCTTACATCTATTTCCTGGGTCTCTTGAAACTCCTTTTATTTCTATTAGTCCCTCATATATTTCTGGAATTTCTAGCTCAAATAACTTTCTTACAAAATCATTGTGTGCTCTTGATACTATAACTTGTGGTGCTCCTTTTACTCCTCTTTCTACATCTACTATATATGCACGAATTTTGTCGTTTACTTTATATTTTTCTGTTGGTATTTGCTCTTTAACTGGCATTATACCCTCAAGCTTTCCTAAATCTAAAACAACAGTTCCACCATCAGCTTTTTGAATTATACCAGAAACAATTTCACCTTTTCTTTCATTAAATTCGTCGAATAAAAAGTTTCTTGAAGCTTCTCTTATTTTTTGTACTATTACTTGTTTTGCTGTTTGTGCTGCTATTCTGCCAAAGTTTTTAGGAACTTGCTCTATTTCTGCCTTATCTCCTACTTCTAGTTTGCTATTTATTCTTTTGGCATCTTCTAAGCTAATTTGTAATTTATCATTTTCAACATCTTCTGGCTTTTCTACAACATCTTTTTCTGCATATACGTGTATTTCTCCTGTTTCTCTGTCCATAGTTATCCTAACATTTTCTGCAGAATCAAAATTTCTTTTATATGCTGTAACTAAAGCTGTTTCTATTGCTTCTAGTAAATAATCCTTTTTTATTCCTTTTTCTTTTTCTAATTCTTCCATTGCTATTATAAGTTCACTACTGTCTATTGCTTGGTTATTTGTTTTAGATACTTTCTTCATTTTTTTAATTCCTCCCTTAGATTTTGTTAAAATAAAATCTGTAAACATTTTATATTTTGCCTATTTTTAGTTTAGGCTGTCCCAATCAAATACTGTTTTTATTTGTGAAATATCCTTTCTATTTATTGATATTTCTTCTTTGTCCATTTGTATTATGATATTATTTTCGTTAAAGTCTTTTAATACACCTGTAATTTCTTTTTGTTTTTTTTCTAAGATGTCTATTGGCTTAAATAGACTTATTTGTACTTCTTCTCCTATATTATCCCTTAAGTGTTTATCTTTTCTTAGTGTTTTTTCTACGCCTGTAGAAGAAACTTCTAGGAAATATTGCTCTTTTATGTAATTTGCACTATCTAGTATATCATTTATGCTATCGTTTACTTTTTCACAATCATTTAGGTCTATGCTACCATTTGGCTTTTCTATAAATATACGTAAAATGTAGTTTTGACCCTCTTTTACATATTGTACATCATATAGTTCATAGCCCAAATCTTCTATTTTTTGTTTTACTAGATTTTCTATTTTTTCTTCTATATTTGCCATACATTTTCCTTTCTATTATTGCTACTTTTTTATGGTTACCTATTTTATTGTAAAATATTGATGTTTTTTGTATTTTTGCCTTATTACGTACAGAAGAGTGGAATTTGCTTCCACTCTTCTTCTCTCTTTATGTCATTACTATTATACATTACTTTTCAAGTAATTGCAATAGTTTTTGGAAATTTTTTCTACATATATTTTACTCGATGATTAAATTTTATAATCATCGAGTATTTTTCTTTTGTAAAGCATAAAAATTTAACCTGATTTTTTCAATTTTTTTCCAGAATTTTCCTTGAATATTTTTTGTATGTGTTATAAAATATACCAAGACATTAGTTAATTTAATTTCGTTATGTGCCTATGGCGAAACAAGAAAAAATCAATTTTTTATGAAAGGAAAGAGTTATGAAATATAAAAGAAAATTATATGATTCTGATAAAATAAATGATTTTAGAGAATTAGTTAAACGTTATTCAGATAAATATTCTAACGAAATAGCTTTTGAATACAAAGAAACACCAAGTTCAAAAGACCATATAAAAATTACGTATTCTCAATTTGCAAGTGATATTAAATCACTTGGCACTGCTCTAATAAATACTGGGCTTTCTAAAAAGAAAGTAGCTATAATTTCACCTAACAGATATGAGTGGTGTGTTAGTTATTTAGCAATTACAACCTCAGATATGGTTGTTGTACCACTTGATAGAGCATTACCAAATAATGAAATTGAGGACCTTATTATTAGAAGTAAAGCAGAAGCAGTTATCTTTGATAAAAAATATTCTGAAGTTTTTTCGAAACTTGCAAAAGAAAAAATTTCTAATTTGTCTTATTTTATATGTATGGATAATATAGATGGTTTTACTACTTATTCTAGCTTAATTCAAAAAGGTCACTCTTTATTAGTTAATGGTGATACTAAATATGATAATGTTGTAATTGATAATAAAAAAATGTCTATTATGCTTTTTACATCTGGCACTACATCAATTTCAAAAGCAGTTGCTCTTTCACAATCAAATATTTGTGAGGATATATATGCATTAGCACAGATGACTGATATAAGGAAAGAAGATACATTTTTATCGTTTTTGCCACTACACCATACTTTTGAATCTACTTGTACATTTTTATATGGAACATTTTCTGGAATTACTGTTGCATTTTGCGATGGATTAAAATATGTGCAAAAAAATTTAGCAGAGTTTAAAGTAACAGGTTTTGTATGTGTGCCTTTAATGCTTGAAATTATGTATAAAAAAATTAAGAAAGGCATTGAAGAACAAGGTAAGGCTAAGCTTGTAGCTACTATGTCTAAAATAAGTAACGGTTTGCTAAAAATAGGTATTGATATACGTAGAAAAGTATTTAAGCAAATATTAGACAATTTAGGTGGAAAGCTTAGAATACTTATAGCTGGCGGTGCAGCAATGAGTAAAGATGCAATTCAAGGCTTTTTAGATTTAGGTATTAACTTACTTCAAGGATACGGGTTAACCGAAACCTCTCCTGTTGTTGCCGGTGAAAATGATAAATGTAAAAGATGTGGCTCAGTTGGCTTTCCTCTTCCAGGTATAAATGTAAAAATTGCAAATCCTGACAAGGATGGAATTGGAGAAATTGCTGTCCAATCTCCTACTGTAATGCTTGGATATGTGGACAATCCAGAAGCAACAAATGAAGTTTTAAAAGATGACTGGTTTTATACTGGTGATTTAGGATATTTTGATAAAGATGGTTTTTTATTTATTACAGGTCGCAAAAAGGATGTAATAGTACTTAAGAACGGAAAGAACATTTTCCCTGAAGAAATAGAAATTTTAATAAACAAACTACCTTACGTATCTGAATGTATGGTATTTGGCCGTCCTTTAGAAGATGGAGATTACAAAATTTGTGCAAAGATTGTATATAACAAAGAGGTAGTAAATGAGATGTTTCCTAATATTTCTGAGTCAGATTTACACGAGAAAGTTTGGGAGGATATTAAGGAAAATGTTAATCATAAGATGCCAGCATATAAATATATTAGAGAAATTATTTTGACAGATGCTCCTTTAATTAAGACTACTACTCAAAAAGTAAAAAGGCAAGAGGAATTGAAAGTAATTTTAGGAGAAGCATAAAACAATCAAGTGATTGGTGGATATTCCACCAATCACTTGATTGCTTGTTGTCAAGGTTTGTTAATCACTACTCCACATATGTTTACGTGTCATTTCTAGTAAATTTAGCTTCGAAAAACCTACTATTTGTGTTTTAGACCTATCCTTTTTTAAATTTTCTTTAAGTAATTCTATTATTTTTTCTTCGTTTTCTTTTTCTTGCATATCTATATAATCTATAATAATTATTCCACCAATATCTCTTAACCTTAGTTGCTTTGCTATTTCAATTGTAGCCTCTTTGTTTACTGTAAACGTGGTATGCTCTAAATCTTGCTTTCCTGTGTATTTCCCAGAATTTACATCTATTGCAGTTAAAGCTTCAGTTTTGTCAATTGAGATAAAGCCTCCACATTTAAGCCATATTTTTCTGTTTTTCAATTGTTCTAGTTGGTTTTCTAAATCATACATTTTTATTATGTCTTTTCTTGCCATTAGTTCAATTTTTTTGTTTTCTTCTTTTAATCTATTAAATATTTCACCATATATTTTTTCATCATCTACACAAATTCTATTTAGCCCTCGGTCTATCAAATCTGTTAGCATTCGCTCTAATATGCTTTCGCTTCTAAATATTAACTGTGGTTTTAGATTTTTATTTTGTTTTTCTTCATTAAACTTTTCTTCTATCTCTTTGTATTTGCTTACTATTTTATTTATATCATTTATTATTTCAGCATCGTTTTTGCCAATTGCAGAAGTCCTAATAATTGCGCCATATTCTTCTGGCAAATTTGCTTTTACTATATTTTTTAGTCTTTCTCTTTCCTCTTCTTTATCAATTTTTTGTGATATAGTTATAAAGTTTTGACTTGGCATTAAAACTACAAATCTTCCAGGTAGACTTATATGCATAGAAATTCTTGCACCTTTTATGTTAGTACTATCTTTTCGTACCTGTACTAAAATTGGCATTCCTTGCTTTAAATAATCTTTTATGTTATATTTAGAAAATTTTTCATTTTTGTTGCCTGTTTCGTCGCTTGCTTTTGGAATCATATCACGTATATGTATAAAAGTGTTTTTTTCCTGTCCTATATCTACAAAAGCAGATTGCATTCCAGGCAATACATTTTTTACTATTCCTAAATATATGTTGCCTTCTATTTTTTCTTTTTCAGGCTTTTCTTCATATTTTTCAACTAATTTTCCATTTTCTACTAATAATATTTTTGTTTCTTCGGCACTAGTACTTACTAATAACTCCTGCATACATTTCCTTTCTGGATTAACTATTTTTATTATACTTATTCATAGTATTATCAATTCCATTTTTTATCCAATATTTTATTGCTTCTACAGCTTCATTTTGTCCTTGTTCAAGAATTTTCTTTTCTTCTTCGTCTATTTGTCCAATTACATAGTCAATTCTATCATACTCACCACTTGGTCTTCCTATTCCTATCCTTATGCGCGAAAAGTTTTCAGAATTTAGGCAACTAACCATTGATTTCATTCCATTATGCGAACCAGGACCTCCCTTTGCTCTTATTCTAATTGTTCCTATGTCAGTATCCATATCATCATAAATTACTATTACATTTTCTAATGGTTCTTTATAAAAGTTAACAAATTCTATTACTGATTCCCCACTATTATTCATAAAGGTCTGTGGCTTTATTAAAATTACTTTTTCACCTTCTATAATTCCAGTACCATATATTGCATTAAATTTTGTTCTATTTAAGCTTATATCATTTTCTTTAGCAAGTTTGTTTATAACATCAAAACCCATATTATGTCTTGTGTTAGAGTATTCTGGCTCTGGATTTCCTAAACCTATTATTATATACATTTTGCTCTTTCCTCTCGTTTTGTTATTAAGAATATTTATATTGAATGATATATGTCTTCTAATCTTTTCTTGCACATATCTATTTCTCTTTGTATTCTCATATTTATCTCTACTGTATCTTCTTTTTTCTTTATTTCTAACATATCTCTAATATTATCTATTGTATCATATATGTTCTTTAAATTTAGTGTTGTTGTCATACTGTTTTTTCTACCACTTATATAGTGATGAACTGGGAAATCTGCTATTAAATATTTTTCTGATTTCATTACTCCTTTATATATAAATAGTACATCTTCATAATACCTGTGCTCTACAAATCTAATATTATATTTGTTTAAAAACTCTAAATTCCAGCACTTACTCCATACATTTGGATAAATGTCATTTCCTGCCTTACATTCTTTTGTACACGTTGCTTCTGTTGGAATTACAATTTCATCCCTGTTTCCACCTATTTTAAAGCCCATATATACTATATCTACTTTTTGGTTTCCTATTAACTTATCTAGCTTGTCAAGTACATCGTTAGCATATAAATAATCGTCAGCATCTAAAAAAATTATATATTCGCCTTTTGCATTATCTAGTCCTGTATTTCTTGCTCCTCCGAGAAGCTTTATTTTCTTTATGTGATATCAATTTTACATTATTATACTTTTTTTCATATTGCCTTACTATTTCTTCTGTTTTGTCTGTTGATGCATCATTTATTATTATCATTTCATAGTTTTTAAAGTTTTGCTCTAATACACTATCTATTGCTTTATTTACATACTCTTGCACATTGTATGCAGGTATAATAATACTAAATCTCTTTTTTTCCATATTGTTGCCTCTCTTCTTTTTACATTATTTTTCTTTACTTGCTGGTCCATCTGCTATTTTATATTCCTTTTTATTTATTATTGAATCAAATAACTCAATTATATTATTTGCAGCAATACTACTTGTCCACTTCTCTGTAATATATTTGTATGCACTTTTTCCTAATTTTTCTCTTAACTCTTTATTATTTATCAATAACTTTACTTTATCTTCTAGTTCTTTATATGTATCATATGTAAGCCCTGTTTCGTTTTCTTTTATTAAAAAGGGTACTGAACCCATTCGCTTATTTGCAACAACTGCACAACCTGCATTCATAGATTCATTAACTACTGCTCCCCATCCTTCTTGACTGTCGCTCGTACCTATAAATATATTTGCTTTTTCCATATAATCTTTTACTTTATCGCTAGGAACTTGTCCAACAATCTCAACTACATCATCTAAGTTTAATTTTTTTACTTTTTTTCTAATTTTCTCTTCTAATTTTCCTGTACCTAACATTTTTATATGAAAATTATATTTCTGCATTTTTAATCTTTTAGCTAACTTAACTACCACTTCTGGGTGCTTCCATTTTATAAATCGAGCAACCCATATTATTTCTATTCTCTTATTTTCTTCTTTTTTCTCTATTAGTTTATCAATATCATATTTATTTGTTTCAAGAAAATATCCCCATTTGTATA
>CALXRZ010000047.1 GCA_944391015.1 uncultured Clostridia bacterium
TTGAAAATTATTGGAAAATATATAATTGAAAATATACAAATTGGAGGTTGATTTTAATTGGGTATTGAAAAGCATATTAGTATTACAGGAACATCTAGTGTTTCTTGGAAAGATGCTGTTGTACAGGCAGTAAGCGAAGCATCTAAAACAATAGATTACTTATCTTCTGTTAGAGTTATTGACCAAAGGGCTAAAATTGATGGACGTAAGTTAGTTCAATATTACGTAGATTTAGATTTATCTTTTATTATCGATAGAGATAGAGACTAATTTAAAACAGGTTTATGGGTATCCTGAAAAGCCCAAATATTAACAAGGAGTATACTATGAAAAGTATTGATACAAAGCAAGAATATTTAGATTACGTAGACCAAAAGTCACCTAATTCTCCTATTTTAAAGAACTGTTTTAATGCTTTCTGGGTAGGTGGACTAATTTGTTCTATTGGTCAAATAATATTTGACTTTTGCAAATATAAAGGGCTTGATACTACAAGCTCATCTACAATTGTTTCTATAATTTTAATAGGTATTGCAGCTTTTTTAACAGGATTAAATATTTTTAATAAGATAGGAAAATTTGCTGGTGCTGGTTCTCTTGTGCCTATAACAGGTTTTGCAAATTCTATTGTTTCACCTGCTATAGAGTATAAATCGGAAGGATATGTAATGGGTGTTGGAGGAAAAATGTTTACTGTAGCAGGTCCTGTGCTTGTATTTGGTATTTCTGCTTCTGTAATAGTAGGAATTATTGCAACATTTTTTGTTTAAAAGTCTCATTTATGTTCGTGCTTTATTTTTTAGAAATTGGTTTATAGGTAGAACCTTACAAAAACCTAAATTTTATTTAAGGAGATTATAACTTTTTTGATTGCATATAAATATGCAATTCAAAAGTTTTAGTTATATAAGTAAATTATGACAAAAATTGGATTACAAACAATCAAGTTTGATTCAGCTCCATATATTTTAGAAACTTCTTCAATTGTAGGTCCAAAAGAAGCAGAAGGTCCTCTTGCAAAGTATTTTGACCAATGCTTAGACGATGAGTTTTGGGGCGAAAAGACTTGGGAAAAAGCTGAAAGTAAAATAATTAAAGAAAATGTAAATGCATTAGTTGCTAAGTCTGGAATAGCAAGTACAGATATAGATTACTGTTTTACTGGCGATTTATTAAATCAATGTATTTCTTCTAGTTTTGGTTTACGAGAGACTAATATTCCATTTTTCGGAATTTTTGGAGCTTGTTCTACTTTTGCAGAAGGAATGTGTTTAGGAAGCACTTTTGTTGATTCAAAGGCTGCTAATAATGTAATTTGTGCTACCTCTAGTCATTTTTGCAGTGCAGAGAAGCAATTTAGGTTTCCACTAGAACTTGGAAATCAAAGGCCACAATCTGCACAATGGACTGTAACGGGTTCAGGTGCCGTGATACTATCAAATAATAACCTTGGTAAGCAATGTCCTAGAATAACGTGCATTACTCCAGGTAAAATAGTAGATATGGGTGTTAAGGACGCAAATAATATGGGTGCTGCAATGGCACCTGCTGCTCTAGATACTCTATTAACACACTTAAAAGATACCGGTAGAAAGCCAAGTTATTATGATGTAATTATTACTGGTGATTTAGGTTATGTAGGTAAAGAAATATTAACTGAACTTGCCGAAACTAAGGGGTATAATATTAAAAATAATTATGATGATTGCGGTGTACTTATATTTGATAAAGAAAAACAAGATACACATTCTGGTGGAAGTGGTTGTGGCTGTATAGCTACTGTTTTTTCTGGTTATTTTTACCAGATGCTCAAAGAAAAACGAATTAACAAATTATTGCTTATTGCCACTGGTGCACTTATGAATTCAACAAGTTCACAACAAGGTGAAAGTATTCCTGGAATAGCACACGCAGTTGCTATTGAGAATTTAGATAATTAGAGTTTTTTATTTTATGTAATATGAATTTCGGAGAAATTTCTTATTACATAAGAAAAGTGTGCGTTAGCGAAAGCAAAGCTTTCGACGCACGCATGTGCATTTCGCTTCGCGAATATGCACAGCCCAAGGTAACTTAACCTTGTTGTATAGGAAAAATTGTTAAAAATACTGAAATATCAAGAAAAAAGTCGATTTTTCCTATACAATAAAAATAGGTTTATAGGTAAAACCTTTACAAAAACCTAAATTTAATGTACAAGGATTATAATTAAAGATGGATTTTTTACAAAGTATAGATTGGATGCAACTTTTAAGGTGCTTTGTAGTTGGTGGTTTAATATGTATTGTTGGACAAATACTTATAGATAAAACGAAGCTAACTTCTGCTAGGATATTGGTTATTTTTGTTACTACTGGAGTAATTTTAGGTGCACTTGGAATATATCAATATGTAATAGATTTTGCGGGTTGTGGTGCTACTGTACCTTTACTTGGTTTTGGTGCAAATTTAGCCAAGGGAGCTATAACAGAAGCTCAAAACTCTGGACTTCTTGGTGCTTTTATTGGAGGTGTAAAAGCTTCTGCTGGAGGAATTGCAGCAGCAGTATTCTTTGGCTATATTGCTTCGTTGATAGCTAAACCCAAAATTAAAAAGCAATAATTTTGCTAATAAAAAGCTTATACAGTATATGGATTATGAAATGGTTTCGTTGTTAAAAAAATATTTTATTGCCAATAAGTAGTTCAAAAAAATTTATATAGGAAATGGAATTTCTATGAAAATCAGCTGGACCGACATTTCCTATATAAATTTTTTTGAACTACTTATTGGCATATGCTTATTAAATCATTCTAGTATTTACTTGCTTTCTATAACACTTAACACATCATACCAGCTATACACTCTTGTAATGTTTTCTCCTTCTATTTCTTTATTGTATGGATTATCAAAACAAAGAACTGGTATTTTAGTCGATATTTCTTTTATATTCATTGGTGCATCTTCAATCATAATATCTATATTATTTTCTATGCAATATGGTAACTTGCTTCCTTTTGTATACACTATTTTGTCATATTTTATATTATTATCTAATAACCATTTGTTTACCATATCTTTCATTTTTCCATAAGCT
Source organism: uncultured Clostridia bacterium (assembly GCA_944391015.1). GTDB lineage: Bacteria > Bacillota > Clostridia > TANB77 > CAG-508 > CALXVA01. The sequence continues at coordinate 3,077 of CALXRZ010000047.1, forward strand.
TCTTGTGGAAGTCCATCTTCATTTCTTGCTGTTACTATATATATTTCATTATGCTCTTTTAGTCTTTTTATTACCTCACTTGCAAATTCTCTTGCAGGATATTCTGTTGCATAATATGGTAAATATCTATTCCAAAATTTGTTTGCATTTTCCTCTGATATACCTAATGCACTTGCTTCATTATATTCTTTTGAATGAATTTTATACTTTATATGGTTCTCATAGCAGAATTTTATACCATAATCGGTAACAAATCTTGTTAAGTCTGTTAATACTCCATCCATATCTATTCCTATTCTCATACTTTACCTCCATTTGTTTTTTTATATTTTATCATTAGAATTTTATTATTGCAATATTTTATATAAAAAGCTTTAAACTGCTGAAATAGCTAAGTCCTTATTCGCAAATGTCTAGTTTTAAATTAAGCATTTTTCTGACTAAGGGTAAGAGTAAACAGTAACACAGCTAATATTTTTTCAACAAAAAAGAGACCTTAAGTCATTTATACTTTGTCTCTTTTCCAATTCTATTTATTCTTTTTTGCAACATTTGCTAATTCTGTAAAAGCTTTTGCATCTGTTACTGCAAGTTCTGCTAACATTTTTCTGTTTATTACAACGTTAGCTTTTTTAAGTCCTGCTATTAAAGTGCTATATGTTAGTCCGTTTTGTCTTGCAGCTGCATTTATTCTTGTTATCCATAATTTTCTAAAATTACTTTTTCTATCTTTTCTACCAACATATGCATACATTCCTGATTTCATAACAGCTTGTTTAGCCATTCTAAATCTATAATGTTTTGCACCATAATATCCTTTTGCTCTATCTAATATTTTTTTATGTTTTTTACGTGTAATTATTGCTGTTTTAACTCTTGCCATTTTATTTTCACCTTCCTTGATTTTTTACTTTTAAATTTATATTTTAAATTTTAGTTGCCGTATGGTAACATTCTCTTAATACCTGCTTCACAAGTTTTGTCTGCGTATGCGTCCATAACTTTTCCTCTTGATTTAGCTCTTGATGTTTTATTTGCTAAAAGATGTCTTCTATTTGATTTTGTTCTTTTTACTTTTCCTGTAGCAGTGTATGAATATCTTTTCTTTGCTGCTTTATTTGTTTTTAACTTTGGCATATAATACTCCTCCTTGCAATTTTAATATATATAATATTTTACATATTATCTTTTATTTATACTTTTTTGGCTAATATAATAAACATATTCTTACCTTCTAGTATTGCTTTCTTTTCTGGACTTGCAACATCTGATAATGCATCAATAAATTTATTTAAGTTGTCCTCTCCAAGCTTTACATAGTTAAGTTCTCTACCTCTAAATCTAACTGTTATTTTTACTTTGTTGCCATCTTCAATAAATTTTCTTGCATTTTTTACTTTAAATTCGAAGTCGTGTTGCTCAATATTTGGTGTTATTCTTATTTCTTTTACTTCTAACACTTTTTGTTTTTTCTTAGCTTCTTTTTCCCTTTTAGTTTGCTCAAATTTGTATTTTCCATAGTTCATTATTTTACAAACTGGTGTCTCTGCATTTGGCGAAACTAGTACTAGATCTAATTTTTTTTCGTATGCTAAGTCTAAAGCTTCATTAAGCTTCATTACACCTCTTTTTGTTCCTTGTTCATCAATTACTTGAACCTCTCTTGCTCTTATTTGCTCATTTATAGGTAATTCTTGTTTTATATAAAACACCTCCAAAAAAACTTACGTGCTAAATTGCACAAAAAAATTGATTTGTAAAGACAAACCAACCCACATCATCTACAGTAATCTTTGCTTTTTTGCTTTATTATTAACATTTTACACACTTTTTAGTATGTAATCAGATTACTTTTATTACTATTAGAAATAATTTTTTTATATTACTTTTAAGTAGTATTTTCTTACCTTTTCCTATTCGTTAAGGTGAGAAGTGGATTGCTTCTTCTTTATTTGACTTTATTATAATACTACACTTTTGTATAAATGTCAATATATACAAATAAATTTTTGTAAAATTGATGTAGGTTTGTCAAACATATGTCACACTTTCTTAGAAATCTCTATCATTGGCATACCAAATATGACTCTTTTGAACTTTAACCTTTTATATACTCTAAATATTTTTCGTTTGGACTTAACCATTTTAAGGGTTTCATTGGGAAATTGTTGTATACTTTTTCCCAATATTTTAATCTGTTTTTGAAATCTTCAAAGCTCCAAAATACTTTATTGTAGTAAAATCTCTCTTGGTCTTTTCTGTGACTTCTTTCTACTTTTCCATTGTGTCTTGGTGTCTTTGGCTTTATTAGTTTATGCCTTATTCCTAATTCTTGCAATTTCTTTTCAAACATCGTTTTCTTCTTTGTTCCTTGCCAATTTAATCTATTTGTAAATTCAAATCCATTATCTGTTTGTATGCATTCTACTTTAAATGGAAATTTCTTTATTACTATCTCTACAAATTCTGTTGATGCTAATGTACTTTGCTCTTTGCTTGCCCACAATATTCTTTTTCTTGTATATTCATCTATTGCTGTATATTGATAGTATCTTCCATCTTTTTCTCTTACTTCTTTTGTTAAACTTTTACTTGGTACATATTTTACATCTATTTGTACTCTTTGCCCTGGATATTTCATTTCTTCATATGCTTTTGGTTCATATTCTTTTTTCTTACTTGGTGCTTTATTATATATTCCTATCCTTTGCATTACTCTATACAATCCTGTTATTGTTCTCCTATATCCTGCTCTTCTTAATTTTATCCATAGTACCACTAATCCTGTTTCTTTATTCTTATCCTTGTAATCTTTTATCTTTTTTATTTCTTCTTCTGTATGCTGATTTGGATGTTTATGTGGTCTTCTTGATTTATTTCTTAATGATTGTGCTGTTCCATCATATTTTTCTCTCCATCTATATATTGTTTTTCTATGCATTTTGTATTTTATTGCTGCTTTCGTTACTCCATGTTTAAAAGAATATTTTACAACTGATTGCTTATACAATAGATCTTGTGTTATACTATTCATAGGAAATACCTCCAATTGATAAGTTTTTTTGTGGTTAAAATTATTTTATCATATTTTTGGTATTTCCTCTTTTTATTTTTTATATTAGGTGTGACATATCTATTGTAAACCTATATACAAATAAATTTTTGTAAAATTGACTACTAGAGAATTTTAAAATAACCATCTAGTAGTCAAATAATGCATTTAATCATACATAAATTCGATATTTTCTAAAACTGTAGCAAAATCCAAATACACTATTTTTTCAAATTTATTTGTATTAAAGCCAGTATCTAAAACATAGCAAAGAGCTTCAAAATTATAAATTTTAGGTAATTCGGCATTTAATAAATTTTCTTTTATTCTTCCTACTTTTTCTAGTAAACATATTCTTTGAAAACTATAATTTATTTCTGTTGTTTTTCCATTTACATGAGCATAGTTTAAATGCTGTGTAGGAGTAAGGGCTATGATATTTTCAATATAATCTGCAATTAGTGGAAATTCAGCAACAGTAAATATATGATGCATATGAGTAGCTTTTTCACCTTTTTCAATATTCTCACTAACTTCTGATAAGCCTTTTCTATATATATCATTATATTTACGTAAATTCTTTTTGGCTTTATTTATCTTATAGGTTGACATATTATCATTTTTTAAACAATTATATACTTTTTCATATTCTTCCCTCGGTAACTCTTTTGGCTTTTTAGTTAGCAAATCTCTCCAATTAGCTCTATTATACATAAGCATATCCAAGGTTATTCCTGTTGGAGAAATATGCCCTTTTTGAGTACCTTTAGTTTTTAATTCATATGCCAATGGATTTAATACTTTAGTAAAAATTCTTCCACACTCTGTATCCCCATTTATAGGCGTATTATTTTTTATGAAATTAAAAAAACTATTTCTTAATTTCTGATAATATTCTTTATTTTGATATTTAAAGAAATCCTCAAAAGTTTTATATATTCCAGAATCTTTCAAAACTTTAGTTATGTATAGCACTAAAAATTTATGAGCATATCTATCTCTAGTAGCTATATACTTCAATATTTCAAAATTATTTATTTTATAATAATTTTTTCCTCCTATCTTAGCTTCTATAAGTACTTTTGAATTTCCCAATAATTTTAATGGTTGCCCAAACCATTTATCATATTCATTTTCAGCTTTCTTAGTTGGATCTGGTTTATTAAAAATTTTTTGTACATTTTCTACCGTATATTTACTAAACCAAATATCCTTTGTTGTAAAAATTTTATCTAATTCATCACCCACAAATTCTATTATACAATCAGCTACTACTGATAAAACATCCATAGTACATTTCTGGTCAATCCATCTTGCATTATGGTTTTCTCTTATATCATAGTTATATTGGTTCAAAAAATCTTCAATTACATCTTCCATTCAAAATTTTATCCTCTCTTATTATAGTTTAGTAGTACTTTTTAACATTCTTTCCTTTTGCCAAAAAAGAATACAGAATTATTATCTATATTAAGTGAACGTGTTTGATAATTTCTAGCTATTTCATAAAATTTTCTATATTCATTAGAAGAAAAATATTCTAAATCTTTGTCTGTAAATGTAGTGTCTAAATTTTTAGGTATAAGAATAGCTATACTACCATTTGTAATAACTCCCTTAGGTTTTCTCATAACTCTTGGTTTATATGTCATATTAGGTGTAATGTATACATTTTCTGCATTCAAATATTTCTTTACTGCAAATTTATCTATTACTTTATTTGATATGTACGAATCATAATTATTTATTTTTAATATTTTTTTACCTAAATTATCAATATTTCTAGATTTAATTACTTGTATGTCTTTTGGACTAGTTTTTGTATTTTTAACATCTTTATTAGTAATTTGCCTATCTCTAAACACACAAAACACTCCAAATTCCATTTTTTTAGCTACTTCATCAAAAGCTGAATTTCGATAAATAATCCAATATGGGAATTTATCATCTGTAATATAGTTTTGCTTTTGATTCACTTCATAATTTAAAGGTAATGATTTTACTTTAGTCATACTCCCTTGCAATGTTGTGTTTAATATAATGCATATTGTTTCTACTAGGACACCTTCGAAACCTAATTCCCCATTGTCTATTATGGTAGTGATTCTTTTAGTATTCATTATCTGCCTTGTTATTTTGTACTCTGGTGTGTTTAGTATTGCTTTAGGTGATATTAGTGCAACATTTTTTGAACACCTTATACACTTTTCCCAGAAAAAAGAAACCAAATTCATTGATTCTTTGTTTTGGTTATTTTCTAAGTAAATTCTTATTTTTTCATCATTAGACTTCAATTTTGTAAAAGGTGGGTTTCCAATGCACAAATCATAGTTTTTTTCTAATTTATAAAGTAAAAAATCAGCATTTATATATCTTATATGTATATTTTGTGGTATTTCTATTTTGTTTAACAATAATTGTAATATCTCAATATTATCTTCATCAATATCTACAACATCTATATTAACCTCTTTTATGTATTGATATTTCTTTATCAACAAAGGTATAAAATTTCCAACCCCAACAGATGGTTCTAATATATCAATCGCATCTGTAGAAAAATCAGGAAGTTCTTTCATTATTTCTGTTATGATAAATTTATTTGTATAATATGCCGAATTTTGCTCTCTTTTTGAGTTAGAAAGTTCAGCAATTTTAGCTAGCATAACATAATCCAGATCCGAATTTATAATATACTTTTTAAGTTCTATTATATTATCTAGTTTATTAGCTGAAACAATATTATTTATTTCTTTTTTGGTTAAAAGTTTTTTAGAAAATTTTTCTTTTATTTTTATAGCAATCTGATAGAATATATTAGTAGGAACTGCTTCTCCTATAGATTGTCTAATGTTTACTTCTTCTTCTTTTAATAATTTTTTCTTTTCATCATATCTTAAATTGTTCAGTTCTTTTTTTGTTTTGTTTATCCACTTAAAATCTTCCGGTATTGTCATCATCTTCATTAGTTCTCTTATTGAAAATACTCTGTCTTGTTCTGGATGTATTGTGTTTTGAGATGCTAGTAAATCATTTCTTGTGTGAATACAAGGCGCCACTTTATCCCAACATTGTCTTGTATATTTATCTCCATTTTTGTTAGTATTTACTACTATTTCACCGTTTTTTATTGTATGTGGTTTATCTTCTATTTTTTCATTATCAAAAGCACTCATTCCTGGTTTTAAATTATGTATCCATCTTCGCATATGTTCCGGGTATGTTCTAAATTGATGGTAGAAATCTTTTTCATCAAAACATCCCCATTCAAGTTTTGGTAACTTTCCTATTACCTGTTTTAATGTTTTTTCCTTTTGATAATCTGGAAAAAGTTCCAATGGGGATATATAATCTCTATATTTTTTTTCTACACCAATAACTAGTGTTCTTGTTCTTGAGGAATTTGAACCATAATTTTTGAAATTTATAACTTTACTATATATTGAATAATCTTTTCCTAGTTCTGCATATATAACTTTTCCTATTTCATTTATATGTCCGTTTATATCAGTACATCCAGTTTTCATAAAAGCTGACACATTTTCAAATATAAATACTTTAGGTTTTACTTTTTCTATCATCTTAATTGATTCAACGACTAAACTATTTCTTACAATTTCATCATCTGTTTTTTTATGGTTTGCCACACTCATTCCCTGACAAGGTGGAGTAGCTATTAGAACATCTACGCGATCATTGCCCTGTTTTTCCCATTTTTTTATTTCTTCAAATATTTTATTTTTTGTATCTTCTTTTTTTATATCTCCTGTTACATATCCAGATTCTAAATCGCATTTTTTATTGATTTTTTGTATATTCATTCGCCTTTCTATTAGTTCATTTGTTGCTATACATTTAAAGCCAGCCTTTTTAAAGCCATAACATCCTACGCCTGCACTACTAAACAAACTAATATAAGTTAGATTATTATTTATCATCAATTTTCCTCCATAAAGTACTTGGTAATAATTACTGTTTTTGTTCTTTATATTTTTCTTGAATTAAATTAGCTTTTCTTCTTATTCTTGTCATCGCTGTATCTACAGATTTTGTGTTGCAGTGTAATGTTTTAGCAATTTCATTATAGGATTTACCTTCTTTAAATTCCTCCAATACTTCTCTTTCGTGTTTACTTAAAACATCATTTATTTCCTTGTTGATATTTTTATAATATTCTACATTAGAAATTATTTCAAGTGGATCTGTTATTAACTTATCTGAATATATATATGTTCCTATTTCTTCAGAATTATCCTTTTCATACGTTGCTGCATTCATTGAAATTGCTGTATTTAAAATTTGATGTTTTTGTCTGTTAGCAGTCTTTATTGCAGTTATCAGTTGTCTCTCTATACAAATATTAGCAAATGTTTTAAAAGATGTATGCTCTGTTTGATTAAAATTTTTTATTGCTAAATATAATCCTATCATTCCTTCTTGAAAAACATCATTATTTTCTGCACCATATATAAAATATTTACTAGCTTTTGCTTTTACCATATCTTGATATTTCATCAGCATATAATCTAAAGCTTTTTGATTTCCGTTTTTAATTATATCAATTATTTCTTCGTCTGTTTTATTATCGTAATCATCAATATAATTCATTTATTCCTCCAGATATTTTGTTTTACAATAATATAACACAAAACTCTTTAAATCTCAATATTTTTTTGTTTTTTTATCCATATTTATTTTAGCCTTTGTAGTGTTACAATTGATGTGAAACAAAAATAATAGAAAAAAAGTGATTCAAGTAGTATAATTGAATTGTTCAAA
>CALXRZ010000048.1 GCA_944391015.1 uncultured Clostridia bacterium
ATCTATCAACTCTCCAACTCATTGATTTTCAACGGGTTGGAGAGTTTTACATCTTCAAAAGTGTTTAAGTTGAGATTTTATTACAAGTTTTTTTCTAAGTCAAGTACTTTTTTGTAATAATTTGTCTTTTTTGTTACTGTATAATGTTTTCTTACTTATCCTTTTTTATTTCTTCATATCTTTTTATTTTCATTGTTGTTGTTTTTACAAAATCATCGTGTTTTATCTCTAATTTTTTAATAGCTTTGTATGAAGTCAATTCTTTATTTACCTCTTTTACTTTATCCCAGATTATTTTATATATTTCTTCTTCGCTTAAATCTTTTCCGTATTTTTCTTCTATTACTTCATAATTTGGAATAACTTTAGCAGTAATAATTAGCTCTTTTTCTCCTTCTACTTCTTTACCATAAACCATACATTCTTTTATTTCTGTATGTTTTGAAAGCATTAGTTCTATTTCTTCTGGATATATGTTTTTTCCGTTTTGTGTTACTATAACGTTTTTGCTTCTTCCTGTTATATATAGAAATCCTTCATTGTCCATATAACCAATATCTCCAGAATGGAACCATCTTTCTCCGTTTTCTTCAAAAATTGCTTCTTTTGTAGCTTCTTCGTCCTCATAATATCCGAGCATCAAAGTTTTACTACAAATTAGTACTTCTCCCTCTCCATTTTCATTTGGATGGTCTATTCTTAATTTTGCCCCTATTACTGCTTTTCCAGCAGAGCCTACTTTTGGTTCAAAATCTGGTGTTAATGCAGCTATTGGCGCTGTTTCTGTTAAGCCATATCCTTGTAAGAAAAGAATTCCGATGTCTTCTACCCACTTTCCTATTTTTGCATCTATTGGTGCTGCTGCAGAAACTATTATTCTTAATCTTCCACCTAAGTTTTCGTAAATTTCATTAAATACTTTTCTTTTAATATCAACACCAACTACTTTTAGTGCATTTGTTACGTGAATCATTGAGTTTACTAAACCATCTTTTTTGCTCTTTTTGATGTTGGCATTTATTTTTCTGTATAAACTTTCAACAAGTAATGGTACTGTAAGTAATGCTGTTGGTTTTGTTTCTTGTAAGTCAGATACAATGTGCTTTAATCCTTGGCATACACTTATAGATGCTCCAATTCCAAATGGTAATAGAAAGCCAATTGATGATTCGTAAGTATGGTGTAATGGTAAAATTGACATTAGTCTATCGTCTGGCCCAAGCTTTACATATGCAGTTGCTGCATTTACGTTTTGTGCTAAATTTCTGTTACATAGCATAACGCCTTTTGCATTTGAAGTAGTTCCTGATGTAAATATTAAAACTTTAAATTCATCTGGATCTATTTCGATACTCATAAAGCTATTGTCTCCACCAGTTACTAATGCTTTTCCCTCTTCAATTAAATAATCTAATCCAACAAATCTTCCATCTATTTCTTGGTCAGAATTCATTTGTATAAAGTACTTTACATCTGGTAGTCTTTCCGATACTTTTTTTATAACATCTGCTTTTTTAGTAGAAAATATTACTGCTGATGCTCTTGCTCTTTTTATAACATTTTCTATTTCGTTTTCTGGTAATTCTTTATCAACTGGAACTGCAATTCCTGCACCACATAACATTGTCATATATGATACGTACCAATGATGTGTATTTTCTCCTATTATTACAATTCTTGCATCCTTTAAGTTTAGCTTTCTTGTTAAGGCAGTTCCTAGTCCTATTACTTCATTTTTAAATTGATTATATGTAATTTCTGTCCAATCTCCCTTTGGATTAAACTTTTCTAATAAAAAAGTCCTATCTGCATATTCCTTTGAAGAGTTAATAAATATTTCTTTTACTGTTTCAAAAGAAGTTCCATCATAATTTTTAGTTTTCTTTTTCTTTTGATTTTCTTCTGCTTTTTTTACCTTTTCATAATCTACTTTTACTTCGTCGATTTCGTCAAGTTCTTTCATATTAAATTTTGGAAATTTAAAATTTGGAACCTTAAAATCTTTTAATATTCTCATATATTATTCACTCCTATATTTTTATATGTGCTATGCACGTAGCTTCTTAAGAAAAGAATTGTCTACTTCTTCAAAAATTTTTTGTACATCTACTTTATTATGTTTCATTTTGTAGATGTAACTTGAACAAGTAAAACCAAATATTCCGGAAGCTATTATATCTGAATCTCTATCTACTATTTCTTTCTTTTGTATCCCCTTTTTTACAATTTCTTCTATCATCTGTATGTATTCAAATACATATTTTTTACATAATTTACTTCTCTCGTCATTTCCCCAAATTTGGCTTAATATTATTGTTATAAAGTTCTCGTATTTGAATAGTATTTTTATTTGTATTAAAACTATTGCTCTTATTTTGTCTAACGAATTGTTTATTTTTGCAGTTTTTATACTAATGCTATTTTTTAAAAGTTTCATTCCTTCATCAACTAAAAAATTAAATATTTCTTCTTTGCTAGAAAAATGATAGTATAACGTTCCCTTTGCCACACCTACAGTTGCAGTTATTTCTTCTATGCTAGTTGCATCATAACCTTTTTCTGCAAATAATTGCATTGATGTTTCAAAAATTTTTCTCTTAGTTTTATTCATTTACTTCACCTTTACACAAAAAACTATATTTATTATATAATTTATTAAGAAATTATGCAAGTATTTATGGTATTTTTGACTCTTCATTCGTTACTAAATAGCGGTGCTTAATAAAATCTAGGCACTATGTATGTTTTAAATTTTGTTTGAGTGCTTAAGGTGGGGACCGACAAGTTTACAAACTGTTAAACTGAATGAATATGAAGTTTTTACAGTTTGTACGATGCCAAAGGTCCGAAAACAAACATTTAAAACATACATAGTGCCTAGATAAAGAAAAACACTATTTAGTATGTATGTTTTAATCAAGTACTAGTAAGAATAGCTAAAAAAGATACAATTAAGATTTTTTATAAAGTTTCTTAACCATATCTTTTTTGCTATTTATATTAAACTATTATTTTTTACCTCTATCTAATGTATCTAAATTGTCTAAAGCTTTTCCTGTTCCTAAAGCTACACACGAAATTGCTTCTTGTGCAATCATAACATTTATTCCTGTTTTTACTTGTAATAGCTTATCTAACCCATCTATTAAGCATCCTCCTCCAGTCATATATATACCTCTATCACTTATATCTGCAGCAAGTTCTGGTGGCGTTTTTTCCAATACAGAATGTACACTGTCCACTATCATCATAGCTGGCTCTATAAGAGCCTCTAGCATTTCGCTCGAATGTATAGTTATGTTTTTAGGTAATCCTGTAATTAAGTCTCTACCTCTTATTTCCATTTCTGTATCTTGTATTTTTGGATATACACAACCTATATTTATTTTTAAGTCCTCTGCAGTTCTTTCGCCTATCATTATGTTGTGTTTTCGTTTTATATACTTTACTATTGCTTCATCAAATTTGTCTCCAGCAACTTTTAAAGATTCACTAACTACAGAGCCACCTAAAGATATAACAGCTATATCTGTTGTGCCTCCACCTATATCTACAACCATATTTCCACAAGGCTTTGATATATCTATTCCAGCACCGATAGCAGCAGCAATAGGTTCTTCTATTAAGAATACTTTTCTAGCTCCTGCTTGTGAAGCTGCATCTATAACAGCCTTTTTTTCAACCTCTGTAACTTGTGATGGTATACATATCATTATTCTTGGAGAAAAAACGAACTTACCACATATTTTATTTATAAAATACTTAAGCATTTTTTCTGTAACTGTGTAATTTGAAATTACTCCATCTCTTAAAGGCCTTGTTGCAACAATGTTTCCCGGAGTTCTACCTAACATTCTTCTAGCTTCTTTTCCTACAGCTAGAACCTCTCCTGTGTTATTATCAACTGCAACAACAGAAGGCTCTCTTAGTACTATGCCTTTTCCTTTTACATACGCAATTACAGTTGCAGTTCCTAAATCTATACCTATGTCTTGTCCCAACTTAAACATACTTATATCTTTCCTTTCCACTGTTTCGGATGTGTTTCATTTTTATTACATTTGCGTTACAATTATATTACATTTGATTTAAAATAGCAATTACTTTTTTAATTTTAAATAAAAAAACTACCTTTAATATTTATATTATATTTAAAGGTAGTAATTTTATACATTTTTTAGGCAATTTTCAAATTTTTTCATACACTTCTTTTGGTATTGTTAATACATAAAAATGCTTTATATAATCTCTTTTAAATTTTAGTTCGTACGTTTTCGTTTCACCTGCTGATAAGTTTCCTATTTCTATATATTCAGTTCCTTTTATTTCGTAATTCTCGTCAAATAGTATGAAGCATAAATATTCGCCCTCTAATTCGCTATCACTTTCGTTTTTTACTTCTCCTTTTATATATCCATTTACATTAGTTGCTTTCGCTTCATTTACTGTAATGCTTGGATTTCCCTCACGTATACTATATTCAGTAATATCAGTATACATTGTTTTTACTGCAAAATATGTTCCAACAGTAACAAATGCAAATAATAATATAAACCAAATGAGCCATCTTCTTAAGTTTCTTGTTTGTACTCTTGTGTCTATAAACCAAAAATCATCATAACTCATTTTTACCTCCATTTAATTTTGTATAATATTACTTCAAACTTATTTTTATATACATTTATTACTTACATTTTTCTAAATACGCCTATTACTTTTCCAAGTATTTGACAATCTGGAACTATTATTGGATCCATTGTGCTATTTTCTGGTTGCAATCTTATATGGTCTTTTTCTTTGTAGAATGTTTTAACTGTTGCTTCATCATCAATTAGAGCTACTACTATTTGGCCATTTTCTGCTACATTTTGTCTTCTTACAAGAATAAGGTCTCCATCAAGTATACCTGCTTCAATCATACTTTCTCCACTTACTAGTAACATAAAGCATTGGCTATTTCCTGCAAAATCAACTGGAACTGGCACTGTATCTGTTATGTTTTCTACAGCAAGAATTGGAGCTCCTGCAGTAATTTTTCCTACAATTGGAACATCAACCATTTCCTTTCTATTGTAAAAAGCTTTTAAATTATCGTACTCTTTACCCACTCTAGCTGTATCGTAGAAGTCATCTTCTTTTTTTAGAACTCTTAGAGTTCTACCTTTTTGATTTTCTTTTTTAATATATTTCATAGCTTCTAGTTGTTTTAAGTATGAGTGTACTGTTGCCGTTGAACTTAACCCTACTGCTTTTCCTATTTCTCTTACTGATGGTGCATATCCGTTTTTTTCAATTACTTTTGTAATATATCTTAAAATTTGTTTCTGCCTTGTTGTTAATCCTTGAGTTCTTGGCTTTTTCTTTTTTTCTGTTTTTTTCTTTTTTGCTTTAGGTTTTGTATTATATTTTTTACGTTTTTTTGTCTCGTCCTCCATCTATTCATCCCTCCAAAATCGATTTTACAATATAGTATCATACAAACAAAAAATTGTCAAACAGATTTTTGATTTTTTTATTTTTTTCCACTTATTTGTAGCAATTTACTGTTATCTTTTAATCTTCCCACTCTAATTCGTAGTCATCTATTTTTACAATGTCGCCTTCTTGTATTCCCATCTTTTTTAATTTTTCGTTTACACCTAAATTGTCTAAACTCTTTTGGAAATAGTATAATGATTCATTGTCTTCTATGTTTACTCTTCTCATAATTCTTTCTACTGCTTCGCCTTTAATTACAAATTTGCCATCTTCTCTTTCTATTGTGTATTCATCATCTTTATTTTCTAATGTATATACTTTTTCATTTTCTGTTTCTAGTAAGTTTTCTTTTGGTAAAGTTTTTAATACATCTGATACGTGTTTTAGTAGTTCAGGTATACCATCACCTGTTGCTGCAGATATTTTATATATTTCCATATTATGCTCTTTAGCAGTCTTTTCAAGTTCTTTATATAGGCTTTCGTCTTGTAATATATCCACTTTATTTGCGACAATTATTTGCTTTCTTTGGCTTAATTTTTCGCTATATTTTTTTAGTTCTTCATTGATTGTAATAAAATCTTGTACGGGATTTCTTCCTTCTGAACCAGATACATCAATTACGTGGAGTAGCAGTCTAGTTCTCTCTATATGTCTTAGGAATTGCAAACCAAGCCCTGTTCCTTCGCTTGCCCCCTCTATGATTCCTGGAATATCTGCTATTACAAAACTATCTCCATATTCTGTTTTTACTACACCTAAATTTGGTTCTAATGTTGTAAAGTGATAATCTGCAATTTTTGGAGTTGCCGAGGTCGTCATTGAAAGGAATGTTGATTTTCCTACATTTGGGAAACCTATTAAACCAACATCAGCTAGTAACTTTAATTCCAAAATTAGTTCTTTTTCTTCTCCTTTTTCACCATCTTGTGCAAACCTTGGGGCTTGTCTTGTTGAAGTGGCAAAATGTGAATTTCCTTTTCCACCTCTTCCACCTGCTAAAATAAGCTCCTTTTGTCCCTCACGCGAAAGGTCAGCAAGTACTCTATTTGTTTTAGCATCTCTTATAATTGTTCCTATTGGAACTTTAATATATAAATTTTCTCCACTTTTGCCATATTTGTGCGCGCCCTCACCGTTTTTTCCATTTTCGGCTTTAAATTTTTTGTTATATCTAAAATCTATTAGAGTATTAGAATCTGGGTCTACTTCAAAGTAAATGTCTCCACCTTTTCCTCCGTCTCCTCCATCAGGGCCACCGGCGGCAACATATTTTTCTCTTCTAAACGAAATAGCTCCATTTCCACCATTTCCTGCTTTTGCAATTATTTTTACATAGTCTGTAAACATTGTATTCTCCTTTTATATTTATTTTTTAGAATATAAAGCAACGGTTTTTAACCTATATTTTTTATGTAATAGGATTTTTCTATTACATAAAAAGTCTATAATCGCCATACCCTTTAGGATTTCCTCCTTATAGTTGTAAACCTAAATCAGCACGAACAAATGGCGACTTCGTTGCTTTGTTCTTCTATCCTTTCTTACATATTTTCAAAGTAATCTAATCTCATAGCTTTTTTTACTTTTTTCATTGTTTCTTTTGCAGTTTTTCTTGCTTTTTCAGTACCTTTTATCAACAATTCATCTACAAGTTCTGGTCTTTCTTCGTAATATTTTCTTTTTTCTCTCATTGGTTTTAAAAATTCTATTATATTATTAGCAAGCTCTTTTTTGCAAGCTACACATCCTCTTTTGCCAGCTTTACATTCTTCACATACTTTTTTGCAATCTTCTTTGCTAGTAAATAAATTGTGATAATATGCAACCATACAAATATCTGGATTGCCTTTATCATCCTTTCTAATTCTATTTGGATCTGTAACAGCACTCATTACTTTTTTAGTAATCTCTTCTGGAGAATCAGAAAGATAAATAGCATTGCCCAAAGATTTGCCCATTTTTTCATTTCCATCTAGTCCTTTAATTCTTTTTGCACTAGAAAGCACTGCTTCTGGCTCTACCAAAACTTCTCCATATATGCTATTAAATTTTCTTACAATTTCTCTACATTGCTCAATTAGTGGAAGTTGGTCCTCCCCAACAGGTACTACTTTGCCTTCGAATGCAGTTATATCTGCTGCCTGACTTACAGGGTAACCTAAAAAGCCATATGTAACACTTTCTCCAAAAATTTCCCTCTTCTGAGCAATTTCAGTTTTCACTGTAGGGTTTCTTTCAAGCCTTGCTATTGTAACTAAATTAGAATAAAATACAGTTAGCTCAGCTACTTCTGGTATCATAGATTGAATATATATAGTAGTTTTTTCTGGGTCAATTCCAACAGACAAATAGTCTAGCATAACTTCTCTTACATTTTTCCTTACTTTTTCAGGATTATTAAAATTATCTGTTAAAGCTTGCACATCAGCAATTAAAATATATGGGTCGTATTCGCCCGAATTTTGCATTTCTACTCTAGTTCTTAGCGAACCAAAATAATGCCCAATATGTAATCTTCCTGTTGGCCTATCGCCTGTTAAAATTCTTTTCTTTTCCATAAAATCCTCCTTTGGCACCTTGGTGCCTGTCACAAAAGTGCCATTTGGCACTTTTTAGGACAGGTATGTTTGAGACAGCTATGTCATTTTTAGACCTGTCCCTAAGCACGACATTTGCTCTTAATTCCTAGTGTAATAAAGTAAATTGCTCCTGATATTATTACTATCATAGGTCCTGTTGGTATATTATAATAATATGATAATATTAGTCCTGTTACACCTGAGAATATTGAAAATATTATTGCGTATAAATGGTACCATCTCATATTTTTTGCAATGTTTCTACTTGATGCAGCCGGTAATATTAGTAGTGAGTTAATTAGTAGTATACCAATCCAACGAATTGATACCATTACTACTATTGCAATTAGTACAACAAATATGTTGTCTATTTTTTTGGTTTTTACTCCTTTACTTTTAGCTAATGTTGTATTTATACTTATTAAGTGTAATTGATTAAATGTAAAATACCAAAATACTAATACTACTATTGCAATTAGGAATACATATATTATTTCTGTATCTGTTATGCTAAGTATATCTCCTACTAGGTAACTAGAATATCCATTGAAGTTACCTGTTTGCGCTAAAATAGCAAGTCCTATTGCTATTGCAATTGATGAAAATACGCTTATTATTGTATCTGCTCCATATGTAGTTTTGTTTTTTACATAGTTTAGTAAAAGTGCAAAGACTATTGCAAATATTATCATTCCAATATTTAAGTTGCTTATTCCTAGTAAACTTCCGAATAGCGATTCCTGTTAATGCCGAGTGTCCAAGAGCATCTGAGAAAAATGCCATTTTGTTATTTACTATCATTGTACCCAATATTGCAAATATTGGAGAAATTAAAATTATAGCAAGCAAAGCATTTTTCATAAATTCATAATTTATAAAATCAAATGGTAATATTACTTCTAATATACTATCTATTACTTCCATTT
>CALXRZ010000049.1 GCA_944391015.1 uncultured Clostridia bacterium
GAAAAAATTGACAAAAAAATTAAGCATTTTAAATGCTTACATCAATTTTATATTTTCAAAAGTGTCAAACTCCCGAGTTTTTATAATGAGAAAATGCTTTTTACAAAAATTTACTCAAAACAGTTGATATTTTTATTTATTTAGGATAAAATCATATAGTATTTTAAAATAATAATGGAGGCATTATGATAACTTTTGAAGATGTTAGGAACAATATTGAGGTAAAAGCATTAGTTGAAGGTTCACAAAAGCAGTTAAATGCATTAGGTTATACAGAACATTCTGTAAGACACGTAACAATGGTAGCAAATAGAGCTGCTTCTGTTTTAGAAACTTTAGGGTATCCAGAAGAAAGAATAGAGCTTGCAAAAATTGCAGGATATATGCACGATATAGGAAATTGTGTAAATAGAGTAGACCACGCTCATACAGGAGCAATTCTTGCATACCAAATTTTAAAAGGTATGGGGATGGATGCAGAAAAAAGAACAGAAATAATGATGGCTATAGGAAATCACGATGAGCAAACAGGGACTGCAGTAAGTGATATTTCGGCAGCACTAATACTAGCAGATAAATCAGACGTACATAGGTCAAGAGTTGTAAATAAAAATATTTCAACCTTTGATAAGCACGACAAAGTAAATTATGCTGTTACAAATGCAGACTTTACAATAAGCAAAGAAGAACGAAAAGCAAGTTTAAAGCTAACAATAGACACAAGAATATCGCCTGTTTTGGACTACTTTGAAATTTTTATGGATAGAACAATGATGAGTAAGCACGCAGCAAAATATTTAGGTATATGGTTTGAGTTAATTATAAATGATACAAAACTATTATAAAAGCTTCAATATTATGAATAAATTAAATAAACTATTTAAATTTTGAAAGGAAATGTTACAGAAATGGAAAGAAGATTAAAAATTATACTAATTACATTATTGATTATTTTATTAGCAATAATATCTTTTGCAGGTTTATTTGTGCAAAACACAAAATTTATGGAAAATATAATTCCTGAATATCAACTTGGAATGGACTTAAAAGGATATAGAACAATTACCCTTTTAGTAAGTGACGAAGAAGAAACAATATACTATGATAAAGATGGAAATGTTGTATCTTCTGCACAAGATGATGGGACAAGCAAAAAAGTTCCTGTGAATAAAGAAGAGGATTTAACTAGCGAAAATTATAAAAAAGCTAGAGACTTAATGAAACAAAGATTAGAGCACTTAGGAATTTCTGAATATTTAATAAGACTAGACGAAGAAAATGGTAGTGTTACTGTGCAAATACCAGAAGATAATATCACAGATACAGCTTCTCAATTTTTGTACACTAGAGGAAACTTTGAATTAAAAGATGCTGACACAGGAGAAGTATTATTAGATAGCTCAAACTTAAAAGAAGTAACAATGGGTTACAGTACATTATCATCAGGAACAGCAGTGTACCTAAGTTTTGAATTTAACAAAAACTCAGTAGAAAAGCTAAGAGAAATTTCTACAACTTATGTATCTTCTACAGATGAAGATGGCGAAGAAACAGAAAAAGAGGTTACACTTAGCATAGATGGAAGTACTTTACTTACAACAACTTTTAGCGAAGAAATTACAAATGGAGTAATACCAATAAATTTAGGAGCAGCTACAGATAGCAGTACATTAAGCTCATATATGGGACAAGCAAGAAATATAGCTTTACTAGTAAATGACGGACCACTACCACTTGAGTATACAATTGACCAAAATAGATATATAAAATCAGACATAACACTTGACAGTGCAATGGTACCAGCAATTATATTAGCAGTTGCATTAGTTATAGGATTTATAGTATTGATAATTAAGTATAAAAAATTAGGACTTTTCGCAATAATATCATATATAGGATATATGGCAATATTGCTATTAGCAGTAAGACTATTTAATTTAGTTGTTACACTAGAAGGAATTTGTGGAATAGTAATTGCAATGGTACTAAATTACATTTTATTAGTATACTTATTACATTCATTAAAACATACTGAAAAAGATTTAGCACAATACAAAATTGCATACAATAAAGCAATAATATCAATGGCATTAGTTTTAATACCAACACTAATAATAGGAATAGTATTATGCTTTGCAGCTTGGAATCCTGCATATAGCTTTGGTACAATAATATTCTGGGCAGTTTTTATTATGGCAATATACAACATCAGTATTACAAGAATATTATTCTTAAATAGTATAAAAAAGTAGTAGTAAGAAAGGACGGATAAAAATGAAAAAAATAGTATACGCAATTTTAATATGTATCATAATTGCAGGAATTGTTATAATTGCAACAGTTGGGCTAAAAGCAGATTTAATATACAGTAAAAATGTTGAACTAGACGTATATGTTGGCGAAGTATTTAACAGAAAAGATATAGAAAGTATTGTAAATGATGTATTTCCAAATGAAAGAACAATAATAAATGAAATTGAGATGTTTGGAGATATGTTCTCTGTAACACTAGCAGATACAAGGTCAGATGATGAACTAAACTCAAAAGTAGATGAACTAGTTACAAAAGTAAATGAAAAATATGGAACAGAACTAAAAAACGAAGATATTACAATAAGACATAATGCAAAGGTAAAATTATCTAGCATAATATTACCTTATGCAGTAACAATAGGAATTAGTATGGCAATCATACTTGTATATGTAGGAATAAGATATAGAAAATTAGGAGTAGTTAAAACAATACTAACATATATAGTTTCTATACTTGCAGTTGAAATGGTATACTTAAGTATTTTAGCAATAATAAGATATCCAATAAACCGAATTGTTATTCCAATAGGCTTAGTACTATTAGTTACAGTTGTAACTATATTAGGATTTGCAAATGAAAAGAAATTAGCTTCAGCTAAAGTGGTAGAAGAAAAGAAAAGAAAATAGAACTAAAAAAGACGTTTTTAATATTATATATTAAAGACGTTTTTTTATTATATAGGAAAAAATCGACTTATTACTCTACATTTCAGTACTTTATAGTCGGAAGCCTAAATCGGCACAAACAAAGGGAGACCTCGTCGCTTTATTCAAGGAAAAAGAAACTCTTTCATTACTATGAGAGTCTTTGATAGAAGTAGGAAAGAAAGGAATGAAAATTTAAAATGGTAAGATTTTTAAAACGAATATTATATAGAAGTATAGAGAACAATAGAGATATATCGTATAAAGATTTAAAATCACTTATGAAAAATAAATATATAATTTTGATAGATGTACGAAGTGGACAAGAATATGAAGAAGGACACTTAGATGGAGCAATAAACATACCTGTATATAACATAGAAAAAGAAATATCAAAATATGTAAAAAGCAAGGAAGACACAATAATTTTATATTGCTCGAGTGGAAGCAGAAGCAAACAAGCAAAAGAAATACTGGAAAAATTAGGCTATAGTGAAGTGTATAATTTAAAAGAAGGAATAGACAAAATTTGGATTAAATAGGAAAATTGCAGTTCGAAAAAATGAAATCGCAAAATTATATGGCTTGAAAAAATATAATTACAAGTATAATATAGATTTTAAATCTCACTATGTCTAGGCTCGAAAAAAATATACTTACAAGCACAATTAAAAAAAAATAGAATAAAATATGTATATCTAATAGCAATTTAGTAGATAATATTTATTAAATAAAGAAAGGGGAACATCTAAATGAAGTCATACTGTATAAAAACGGATAATAAAGAAATAATAGAATATCTACTAAATAAAATTTCAAAATTGGACACTCCTAATATATATTATTGCAATAAATCATTTAAAATATACGAAAATGTAATTTTACATTACAAAGATAATAACATAGATAAATTTAATAATTTGGTTGCTCAGTTAATTACTGAAGTTATTATAAAATTCTATCAAGAAAAAATATTAAGGCGAATAATAAATGTTAACTACTTTTATTTTGATGAATTCGAAAGAAAAATAATTTTAGAAAACTGCGATGAATGTATAAGTCAGGAAGAAGAAGAAATTACAGAAACTATATTTATCGGAGTACAAGAGTATATTTTAGAGCATCGAAACATTGTAGTAGAAGGAGTGGCTAATTTTAGAATAAACGAATATATAAAAATTTTAGATAATATTGTAGATATGGCTGTAAATAAATATATAATAGAAAAAGAGTATAGAGAGTTTATAAATTTATTAAAAGTATATGTTAATTCTACAAGCTCAAAAACAGATATGTTACATCTAATATATACTAATGGGGAATCAATACTATTAGATAAGGATAAAAACATTATTCAAGTAGACTATAACTTAAATAATGCTAAATATTTATCAGATATAACATTTTCTTCAAATGATATAGCACTAAATACCCTATTAAGTTTATTGCCTAAAAAAATAGAAGTGCACTTAATAAATGGAGAAGATGAGTTCATAAATACACTAAAATTGATATTTGAAAACAGAATAAAAATTTGTACTTCGTGTAATATTTGCAAAACATATAGGGCACTAAACAATATAAAAATTACAAGGTAGTTGTAAAATATATACAACTACTTTGTAATTCGACAAAAAATTTCAAGTAATATTTACTATTTTAGTAGTTTGTGATAATATATAAATGTAATTATAAGCAATAGATTATTTATACCTGTCCCCAAAAGTGCCAAATGGCACTAAAGTGACAGGCACCAAAGTGCCAAGGAGGAAAAAAAATGGAAGAAAAAAAATTAGTAACAATATTAGTACCAGCATATAATGAGCAAGAAGTGTTAAATATGTTATATGATAGGCTAAAAAAGTTGATGGACGAAAATACTAAGTACGATTTTGAAATATTGCTAGTAAATGACGGAAGTAAAGACAATACTTTTAAAATTATGCAAGAGTTAAGAGAAAAAGATAAAAGAGTAAACTATTTAAACTTATCTAGAAACTTTGGAAAAGAAACGGCTATGATAGCAGGACTAGACTACTGTAATGGAGATGCAGTAGTTATAATAGATGCAGACCTTCAAGACCCTCCTGAACTTATTCCAGAAATGTTAAAATACTGGGAAGAGGGATATGATGACGTATATGCCAAAAGACGTTCAAGAAAAGGTGAAAGTTGGCTTAAAAAATTTACATCAACTATGTATTATAAAGTATTACAATCTTTTACAAAAATACAAATTCAAAAAGACACAGGTGACTTTAGGCTATTAGATAGAAGATGTGTAGAGGCTCTAAAATCTATTAGAGAATCACAAAGATATACTAAAGGTCTATTTAGCTGGATAGGATACAACAAAAAAGAAATACTATATGATAGAGACCCACGTGCAGCAGGAAAAACAAAATGGAATTACAAAAATCTAATAAATTTATCAATAGATGGAATAACATCATTTACAACTTCGCCACTAAGATGGTCTGCAATTACAGGGGTTATAGTGTCACTCATAGGATTTATTTATATGATTTACATAATAATTAAAACTATTGTATCAGGAGTAGATGTACCCGGATATGCTTCAACAATGGTTGTAATATTATTCTTGGGTGGAATTCAACTTATTTTCTTGGGAGTAATAGGAGAATATGTAGGAAGAGCATTTTATGAAACAAAAGGAAGACCATTGTACTTTATAGAAAGATATAATGAAACAAAAGAAACAAATAAAAATTTAAATAAACCTAGAAATTTATTATAAAGTGTGATATAATATTAGGGTCGTTTTTTAGAGAATATTTATTTCAGGACATTTTAGGCTTGAAATTAGTATTTTTCAATATGTTTATTATAGAAAGGAAGATTTATATGCCAAGAAAAACAAAAATTATTTGTACTTTAGGTCCAGCAGTAGATGACCAAGCAATGATGGAAGGATTGATTAAAGCAGGTATGAACGTTGCTAGATTCAACTTTTCACACGGAGATTATGAAGAACAAGGAGCAAGAATAGAAACATTTAAAAACGCAAGAAAAGCAGTAGGAATGCCAGTTGCAATGCTTCTTGATACAAAGGGACCAGAAATAAGAATTGGAAAATTTGCTACAGGAGAAGCAATTTTAAAAGAGGGAGACACATTTACACTTTTAAATGAAGATGTAGATGGAGATAATACAAAAGTATCAGTTACTTACAAAAATTTATATAACGAAGTAACACCAGGAACAAGAATTCTTATCAATGATGGTTTAATAGAAGTTATTGTAGAAAAAATTGATGGAAAAGATGTTGTGTGTAGAGTACAAAACGGTGGAAGATTAACAAATAAGAAGAGTATAAACATACCAAACTCAAAAATACAATTACCAAGTATGACAGATAAAGACAAATCAGATATTTTATTTGGTATAAAGAACGGTTTTGATTATATAGCTGCATCATTTATAAGAAAAGCAGAAGATGTAATAAATATAAAGAAAGTTTTAAAAGAAAATGGTGGAGAATATATCAAAGTTATATCTAAAATAGAAAACAGAGAAGGAATAGAAAACTTTGATGCAATACTAGAAGCATCTGACGGAATTATGGTTGCAAGAGGAGATTTAGGTGTTGAAATTCCTATGGAAGAAGTTCCAATTAGACAAAAAGAATTTATTAAAAAATGTAACAGAGCAGGAAAATTAGTTGTAACAGCAACACAAATGTTAGAATCAATGGTAAACAATCCACGTCCAACAAGAGCAGAAGTAAGCGACGTCGCAAATGCTATATATGACCAAACTAGCGCAATAATGCTATCTGCAGAATCAGCAGCAGGAAAATATCCTATAATTTGTGTGCAAACAATGGACAAAATTGCAAGAGCAGTAGAAGATTCTATAAAATATTGGAAGAGATTTAAAAACAGAGAATTCCCAATATTAGAAAAAGATTATGAATTTAACTTAAACTATTCAACTTGTATGACAGCTATGAACTTGGATACAAAAGCTATATTTGCATATACAAATACAGGTAGAACAGCAATGAATTTAGCTGGCTTTATGCCAAAGTGCCCAATATATGCAATAACACCAAATGAAGAAGTTAGCAAACAACTAGCTTTAGTATGCAATGTAAATCCAATACTTGTAGACAAGAAAGATAGCATAGACGATATGATAGAAGACGGCGTAGAAAAAGCTAAAAAGCTTGGAATACTAGAAAAAGGAGAACTTATTGCTATAGCTGGTGGAGCATCTATATTAGACGGTCAACGTTCAGATATGAACAAAACAATAGGTGGAATTTTAAAAGTAGAATAAAATATATAAATGTAAAACTCTCATATTTTAGTGATATGAGAGTTTATGTGTTAATTTACTTTGATTATTTAGTCACAACCACAATCGCAATTATTATTACCATTGTTTAAGTTATTACAACCCATTTTATTGCAATTCATATTATTCATATAAAATTTCTTTTCTGCGAGCTTATCTTGTACTCCACGAAGTGCTTCTCCAAATCTTTGGAAATGGACTACTTCTCTCTCACGTAAAAACTTAAGTGGGTCTAATACGTCTGGGTCATCCCTACATAAATCAATTAACTTTTCATAAGTTGCTCTAGCCTTTTGCTCTGCTGCTAAGTCCTCTTGTAAATTTGCTATTGGATCTCCTTTACAAGCTATATATGCTGCAGTCCAAGGCGTTCCGGCAGCCGACTGTGGATACACATCTACACCGTGGTCTGTGTAATATGCGCCAAGTCCTGCTTTTTCTATTTCTTCTATTGATGCTCCATCAGTTAATTGATGAACTATAGTTCCTACCATTTCTAAGTGTGCAAGTTCTTCAGTTCCAATATCATTTAAAACTGCTTTAGATTTTTGATCTGGCATTCCAAATCTTTGAGACAAATACCTAAGAGAAGCAGCAAGTTCTCCATCTGGTCCACCATATTGTGATATTATAAACTTTGCAAGTTTTGGATTAGGGCATTTTATATTTATAGGGTATTGTAATACTTTATTATAAGTCCACATTAAAAATCACTCCTTTCCCAAGGCCAAGGTTCTTCAAGCCATCTCCATTTGTTGCAAGGATAATATATAGTAAGTGGTCCAAAAATTCTTTGATATTTATCTTTTAGCTCTTCTAATTGGTTACAATATTCTTTATGCAAGCATATTGCTTTTCTATCATCTGGGTGAGTGTCCAAATATTCGGAAATATCTACTACAGCAAAGTTTAAACATTTTATTTGCTTCATCATTTCAGCTCTTACTCTATTTCTATTTTGCATACACTCATCCATATTGAAACTATTACAACAGTTCAAATCGTCATTAAGAGCTTGAGCTGTATTATATCCGAATGCTGCATTTATCCCTTGAGGGATATATTTGCAATCATTTTGCATATCATAATCATTACACATACAATTCCTATTTTCTTCGTTATTTTCCATTATCCGTTACACCCCTCTCCAATAGAATTTCTTCTTTTTAAATAGTCTATAAATCTCATACTATCACAAGGCTCGTATGGACTAACTAATTCTGGAAAAATAGTTCCATTTTTTAGTCCACAACAAGGAGTGAATGTTTTATCTAAAGTTTGAATTGGCACATAACTTTGTGCTAGCATTGGGTTCATTGGAAATACACTTTCTTCTGTGTCAAATCCACAACCACAGTCATAGTTATTCATCTCGCAACAGTCCATATCACAATTATTGCTAGATGGTGTATTATAATTTGAAACATCATCACATACATCTTCTAATACTTGATTGTTGTTATTGCAATACATACAGTTACGACCTCTGAATCTGTTATACATATTGTTTCCTCCTATTCATAAGTT
>CALXRZ010000050.1 GCA_944391015.1 uncultured Clostridia bacterium
TACAATGCAAATATATTTTTGTAGTTTGGGACATTTTCATATCCGATTACTTAAGACATTATCATAAACGAATGAGATAAGCCCGGGCCTTTTGCAAATAAGTACTTGTAATTATAAGAAAAAATATGTATAATAGTAGGGAATATTTACGAGAAGATAGGAGCAAAATTTAATTTTTTTCAACTAGATTTGAACCTAAAGAAAGGAATGTGATTAAAATGGCAGATGTAAGTAAAGAAGAATTATTGCATATTGCAAACTTAGCAGACTTAAATATTAAAGAAGATGAAGTTGATAATTACTTAAAAAATCTTCAAGATATATTAAACTTTGCCAACATAGTAAATAATGCAAACACAGATGGATTAGGAGAAACAATAGGAGAAAATGACCAATGTAACGTATTTAGAAAAGATGAAGTAAAAGAGTTTAAGGATAATGAACTTTTGCTAGCAAATGCAAAAGAGCAAGAAAGAAATATGTTTAAAATACCTAAGGTAATACAATAAAATTTATGTTATAAAACTGAAAAAAATGTATTAGAAATTGGTATTAAAAAAGAGAAATCAATTCTTTTGAAACCAAAATTAAGTCAAAAGACCAATGAAAGGAATGGTTATAAATGGACATTACAAATTTAACAGTACACGAGCTTCAGGAAAAATTAGCAAAGCGAGAACTTACAAGCGAAGAAATTGTACAAGCTTATGTAAATAGAATAAATGCTAAAGAAAAAGACGTAAAAGCATTTGTTACTACATTGTGTGATGAAGCTTTAAAAGAGGCAAAAGAGATAGACGAAAAAAGAAAAAATGGAGAAGAGTTATCTAGCCTAGCAGGTATTCCAATAGGAATAAAAGATAATATGTGCACAAAAGGTGTAAAAACTACTTGTAGCTCTAAAATGCTAGAAAACTTTATTGCACCATACAATGCTACTGTAGTAGAAAAATTAAATGAAGAGAACCTAATAGATTTAGGAAAATTAAATATGGACGAGTTTGCAATGGGAGCTTCAACAGAATACTCATATTTTAAGAAAACTTGTAATCCTTGGAACTTAAAAACAGTACCAGGTGGTTCATCAGGAGGTAGTGCAGCAGCAGTTGCAGCGAATTTAGTACCTTGGGCACTTGGAAGCGACACAGGAGGTTCAATTCGTCAACCATCATCTTTTTGTGGAGTTGTGGGATTAAAACCAACTTATGGTTTGGTTTCAAGATATGGACTAGTTGCATTTGCTTCATCCCTTGACCAAATAGGACCTATTACAAAAGATGTGAGGGACTCTGCAATGCTATTAAATATAATAGCAGGACACGATGAAAGAGATACAACTTCATATAATATGCCAAAAAAGGATTATACAAAAGCTTTAAATGGCAATGTTAAGGGATTAAAAATAGGTATTCCAAAAGAATACTTTGGAGAAGGTATAAACGAAGAAGTTAAAGCAAAATTAGAAGAAGCAATAGAAACTTACAAAAAGTTAGGAGCCGAAGTCCAAGAATTTTCACTAGACATTGCTCAATATGCCTTAGCAACTTACTATATAATTGCGTGTGCAGAAGCAAGCTCAAACTTAGGAAGATTTGATGGAATAAGATATGGATATAGAACAGAAAACTATACAAATTTAAAAGAATTGTATAAAAATTCAAGAAGCGAGGGCTTTGGACCTGAGGTAAAAAGAAGAATTATACTAGGTACGTATGTACTATCTTCTGGATACTATGATGCATATTACAAAAAAGCACAACAAGTTCGTACTCTAGTAAAAAAAGAATTTGACAAAGCATTTGAAAAATATGATGTATTATTAACGCCAACTTCACCAACAGTAGCATTTGAAATGGGAACAAGGTCAGAGAATCCATTAGAAATGTACTTAGCAGATATTTGTACAGTATCTGTAAATATAGCTGGACTTCCTGGAATTTCAATCCCTTGTGGAGTAAATGGGGAAAATATGCCTATAGGAATGCAGTTAATTGGAAATAAATTTGAGGAAGAAAAAATACTAAATGTAGCATATGCTTTTGAGCAAGAGTATAAATTTAGAGAGAAATATCAGCCAGAAATGTGCAGAGAATAGTAGGCTAAATTATAAAAAGGAGGACAAGCAATGATAAATACAGATTATGAAGCAGTAATGGGCTTAGAAGTTCACGCAGAACTTGCAACTAAAACAAAAATATTTTGTAGCTGCTCTACAAAATTTGGAGCAGAGCCAAACACACAAGTATGCCCAATATGTATGGCAATGCCAGGAACATTACCAGTATTAAATGAAAAAGTAGTGGAATACGCTGTAAAAGCAGGATTAGCTACAAATTGTACAATATCAAAAGATAGTAAAAATGATAGAAAAAACTATTTTTATCCAGATACACCAAGAGCGTATCAGATATCACAATATGATAAACCACTTTGTGAACACGGCTACATAGAAATAGAGGATGATGACGGAAACCCTAAAAAAATAGGAATTACAAGAATTCACATCGAAGATGATGCAGGAAAGCTAAATCACAATGAATTTGGTGGAGGAAGTTTAGTTGACTTAAACAGAGCAGGTGTACCACTTATAGAAATAGTTTCAGAGCCAGATTTAAGAACAGCTGGAGAAGTTGATAGATACTTAAAAAAATTAAAGTCAATACTAGAATATATAGAAGTATCAGACTGCAAAATGCAAGAGGGTTCATTTAGAGCAGATGTTAACGTATCTGTACGTAAAAAAGGAGAAACAAAATTTGGCACAAGAACAGAAACAAAAAATATGAGCTCATTTAGGGCAATTACAAGAGAAATAGAATATGAAACAAATAGACAGATAGAAATATTAGAGAATGGTGGTAAGGTAGAACAGGAAACACTAAGATGGGACGAAGTTTCAGGTAAAACATTTTCTATGAGAAATAAAGAAGATGCACAAGATTATAGATATTTCCCAGAGCCAGACTTAGTAGCAATTAGATTATCTGATGAATATATAGAAAATATAAGAAAGAACTTGCCAGAAATGCCAGAAAGCAGAAAAGCTAGATATATGAGCGAATTTAAGCTATCTGAAAAAGATGCAAGACTTTTAACAGCTTCTAAATATTTATCAAATATGTTTGAAGAGGCAGAAAAAATATGTGGCAATGCAAAAGCAGTAGCAAACTGGTTACTTTCAGATGTATCAAGGATATTGAATGAAAAGGAAGAAGAGCCAGACGCAATTCCATTTAAAGCAGAACACTTAGCAAAATTAGTTGAGTTAATAGATAAAGGAACCATCAGTTCTGCAATAGGAAAGAAAGTTGTAGAAGAACTATTTGAAAACCCAAAAGACCCAGAAGAAATAATAAAAGAAAAAGGCTGGATTCAAATATCTGATGAGGGAGCTATAAAAGAAGTAGTAGATAAAATTATAGCAAATAACCCTCAGTCAGTGGCAGACTATAAAGCAGGCAAAGACAGAGCACTAGGCTTTTTAGTAGGCCAGGCAATGAAAGAAACAAAGGGAAAAGCAAACCCTCAAATGTTAAATAAAATGTTTTTGGAAATATTGAGTAAATAATAGATTGATTTATAGTATAATAAAGATATGCAGTATATATATAATTTATTTATGTTTCCGGCCCCCAACATCGAACAAGTTGTAAGAACTTCGCAAAATGCTCAGTCTAACAACTTGTACCTTGTTGGTCCCCACCTTAAGCACTCCAACATAAATAAATTATATATATACTGCATATCTTTTATTTTAAAACAATTTCACTATAAATTATTTTAAAATGTCAATTTTTGTCGAACTTTGACATACGATTTTACTTGCAAAATTGCATAATATGTGCTTTAATATATATTGTAATTGCATCAAATGCTAATTTAAAATTTTCAAAACGAGGCATAAAAATTTTTCGAATCAATTAAAATTTTATCAGTTTAAAGTTATATTCATATACTTTAAAAAAATATATCACCCCTATATATAAATATTGATAAATTCCTCTAAAATACTGACAAAAAATAAACAAAAATTATTTACAAAATTAGTAAGTAATAATCAAAAATGTGTAGTAATAAGCATTTAATAATAAAAGAAAGGAGCTATTTATTTGCTTTGATGCAATTATAAAAACATAAACATAACCCAACAAAACTTGGACGGTAGATTATTCTTTGTCCAAGTTTTGTATTTAATATTAGAAAAATACATCAAAAAGTAGCAAGTAAATACTTTAATAAAAAATGTATACAATAAAGTTCTTTAATGAACTGCTACATACACGTAATAGGCATTGAAGCAAAACATAAATTAAACTTGTTTTTTAATTGTATCTATACCAATAGAGCAAATAAATAAAAAAGCAATATAAAATAGACTTGTCTTAAATAAACTTATTCCTGTGTAAAATAAATCAAAACTATGTATAGAGTGGTATAAAGTTAAAAGAAAAGTAGATATAAGTAAAAGTACAAAGCAAAACTTTAAACCAATAAATAACACTTTAAGAATAGAAGAATTTATGTTTTTTATTAGCCTATCACAAAATACATTTTTGATACTATCTATTAACTTAAAAATAGAAGTACTTATGTTTTTTAGCTTTGAAAAAACAAATTTCATTATAAATACCATCCCTTTCTCGCTTCGTTCAAAGGCACACATAGTTATAAAAGATACTTCTTTCAAACTATTATCCTTCGTCTCTAAATAAGTTACTTAACTTCAAAAATACAAAATAATTTAATAAACAGCAATTTATTTTATGTTAACATATAAAAGCAAGAAAATCAAAGGTAACTTTATCCATAAATTGTACTATACAAAAAAGAACAAGGGGAGTACATCCTCTTGTTCACAATCATAAATAATAAAAAACTGTGCACAATTTTTTATTATATACTATGCATTCATTGCATTTAATTTTTTAGCTAAATTAGATTTTTTTCTTGCAGCTGTGTTTTTTACAATAACACCTTTTGTACAAGCTTGGTCTATTTTCTTTGTAGCTGTTGACATTAACTTTGTAGCTTCTTCTACATTATTATTAGCTACAGCTTCTTCGAATCTTTTTATAGCTGTTTTATATTCAGATTTAATCATGTTATTTCTTAAAGTTTTCTTTTCAATAACATTAACTCTTTTTATAGCTGATTTTATATTTGGCATATTTTGCACCTCCCTTTAAGTAAAGTAAAATATAACGTATAATATTGTATCACGAAAACAGCCATTTTGCAAGCTTTTTGCTAAAATATTTTTTTTTACTAGTTATGTCTTGCAAAATTGACAAATACAATATATAATATAGCTACATTACTAAAGAACAACAAAATTTGGAAGGAGAGATTGTTATGAATATTAAAATAACAAGCAAAGAATTAGAAGCTACAGAAGCAATAAAAGATTATATTGAAAAAAAATCAGAAAGATTAGTAAAATATTTTGGTGATGAATTTGATGTTTATGCAACAATAAAAACAGAAGGAAATAATAAAGTTGCAGAAATGAGCATCAAAGCAGATACAGAAGACTTTAGAGCAGTAACTGCACACAAAGACTTATATGCTGCTATAGATAAAGATATTGATATATTAGAAGGTCAAGTAAGAAAAATGAAAACAAAAAAAGACAAACAAAATATGACCGAATCAATAAGAGCAAAACAAGCAGCAAATGCTGAAGATACAGAAGTATCAAATGAAATAGTAAAAGTTTTATATTATGATATAAAACCTATGACACCAGAAGATGCAAAATTAAAATTAGAAGAACAACCACAAAATAGATTTTTAGCTTTTATAGATGTAGATACAGGAAAAACAAATGTAATATACAGATTAAAAGACAATAAAAACTTTGGTTTAGTAGAACCAGAAGGCTAGCATAAAAAGGACTTGTACACTTTACAAGTCCTTTTTTCAAAATACAGATAAAAAATAAGAACCTGACCCGACATAGCAATCAAAGATTACAGTCTAAGTACCCTAGAACCTTGTTGGCTTCTACAATAAAAAGAAACCTTTTTAAAAATAAATTCTAAAAAGATTTCTTCTTTACGTGAATAAGTAAAATATATAAGTATACTAAAAATAATAAACTAATATTTTTTACTAATATAAATCATCACGCAATAACTATTTCATTTGGTTTTCAGCTTGTTGTATTAACTTTCTAACCATTTGTCCACCTATTCTTCCTGCATCTCTTGAAGATAAATCTCCATTATAACCTTGTTTTAAGTTAACACCAACTTCGCTAGCTACCTCATATTTGAATTTGTCTAAAGCTTCTCTAGCTTCTGGAACAACTTTTGTATTGCTGTTTGAATTTGCCATTATCATTCACCTCCTAGAATGTGATAGTTTTATCTTGTATTCTTGAAAAAGTATAAGTACTTTTTCATTAAGTATGATGTACAATATTCTTAAAAATAAACTGGAAATTTTTAGATATTTAATAAAACTTTAAAAAATTAAAAATATATAATCCATTATATATAGCCTACATTTAGTTACTGGATAATAGTGACTAGATTTTATTAAATACCATTATCCAGTAACCACATTTAATCATAAAATTAAAAAAATAGTTGATTTAGTTAAATAAAATGGTATAATATAAATTCAAATGCGAAAGCTAAATACAAAAATATAATTTTAAAACAAAATTTTAAATAAGCAAGAGGTACTTGGGAAAGGAGAATATATTATATAAGTAAAAAATATATAATATAAAAATAAAATATGTATAAACTAATAGCAATAGATTTGGACGGAACACTTTTAAATTCTTATGGCTTAATATCAGAGGAAAATAAAAAAGCAATAAAAAAAGCACAAGAAGAAGGAGCAAATGTAGTATTATCCTCTGGGAGATCTACAAGTTCTGTAAAGAACTTGGCAGAAGAACTAGGTGGAAACAAATATATAATTTGTGGTAATGGTTCTTTAATATATGATTTACAAAAAGAAGAAATAATATACGATAAATTTATAGATAAAAACAAAGTACTACAAATTATACAAATATGTGAGCAAAATAGTATTTACTATAACATATATACAGAAAATATGGTAATAGCAAAAACTTTAGACAATAATGTACTATTCTATCACCAAGAAAATGCAAATAAACCAGATAGCAAAAAAACAAAAATAAACTTAGTACAAAATATATATGAATATGTAAGTAATTTGCAAGATAGTAATATTTTAAAATTTACAATAAGCGACAAAAGTAGCATAATATTTAATAGCATTATAAAAAAGTTAAGAAATATAAAAAATATAGATGTATTAGATGTAGCACATATGTCCAGAAAAATAATAAAATCTGGTACAGAAGAAATATCACTTGAATATTACTACACAGAAATAACAAGTGAAAATGTAGATAAATGGAATGCTATAAAATGGCTTGCAGAAAAATTACAAATAAGTAGAGAAGAAATAATGGCTATAGGAGACAACATAAATGATAAAATGATGATAGAAAATGCTGGGATGGGAGTAGCAATGGGAAATAGCGACCCAGTTGTAAAAGAAATAGCAAATAAAGTAGTAGCAAACAACAATGAAAACGGAGTAGCAGAAGCAATAATGGCACTTTAGTGCCTGTCACAAAAGTGCCATTTGGCACTTTTTGGGACAGGCTTCGCTAAATCAAGCTATTACTTTTTAGTGCATAGTATGAATATTTTTCTATGATTATACACAGACTATAATAAGGCAAAACTTATTTAGGAGGTGTATTTTTTTATGCTAAATGATTCATATGCAGAAAACAAAAATAATAGTAAAGATGTCAATAAGAGTAATTCGAATAAGAGTTTACAAGAAAGTGAATTAACAAAAAATATTGAGAAAAATGAAGAGATGGAAGATGTAACAAAATATGGTGAATTTGTTTCATCATATTTTGCTTGGCTTACACCGGAAAGGCAAAAGAAAAGAGCAAAGGAAATAGATGAGATGACGAAGTGATATTTTTTTAATACAAAAGATAGAGTCAAAAAAGCCTCAAGGTAAGAAAATGTCTTGTGGCTTTTAATAATAAAAAGATGGGAGCAAATCGAAAATAATTTTCAAAAAAACTATTGACATTACAAAAAATGGTAGTATAATATTATTGTAGGTCAAAGAAAGTCAAGGTCAAAAAATGGAATAAATATGCGAAAACATAGAACCATAAAAAGACCTAAACAAAAGACATATTCAAGCAAACAAGGAAGTGATAAGAATGAGAATGTCAGATATGATAGAGGAATTTATAAAAGACCTTTTTGATGATGACGACTATATAGAAATACAAAGAAACGACTTAGCAGAACATTTTAATTGCGTGCCATCGCAAATAAATTATGTTATATCAACAAGGTTTAAGCCATCTCAAGGCTACTATGTAGAAAGCAAAAGAGGTGGTGGAGGTCA
>CALXRZ010000051.1 GCA_944391015.1 uncultured Clostridia bacterium
TTTACTTATTTACCTATTGAAAGTATGATAAAGAAAAATCAAGAAGAATATTATACTGCTATTCAAAATTGTAATAATGCTGGAAATTCAACTGAATTTATAGAGTTTATGCTAAAAATGATAGATAGCACAATAGATGAAATATATAATTCAAAAGAGATGACAAATAAATCTATGTTGCTACTTTCAGAAAACGAACAAAGAATATTAGAATGTATAAAGAAAAATGTTATTATAGGTGCAAAAGAAATTATAGAACAAACTAAAATACCTGACAGGACTGTTAGAAGGATATTAAAGAAATTTATTGATAATAAAACTATTGAAAGTATAGGAAATACTGAAAACACACCAAATAAGAGATATAAATTGGCAGAGTAATGGCAGAGTAAATCAAATGATATATTTATCCCACAACAAAATTGTTGTGGGATTTTTACTGATTGTAATTATCCTGCTGTACCTTGGAATAATTATATTATAATACTATTTAGTTATATACTATTTAATCCAATATCTATTGCAAGTCAAATTTACAATTTAAGCCCGTCCCCTTTTGCAAATTGCTTTACATAACATATAATAAAATGCAGAAGAAGTGTAGTAAGCTACCAAGTAGAATAAACAAATGAAATACGGAATGCATCCATTTATGCTTTTTACCCACACCATAAAGAATTGCACCTATTGTGTATGCAATTCCTCCTGCTACTAGTAGTACAAGCGCACTAGTAGGTAATAGAACTGGAAGTAGACTAGCTTTAAATATTATAGCCCAGCCCATTCCTAGGTAGCAAATCATCGAGAATTTTTTGTATTTTTTTAAGTCTATAGCATTTAGCACAATTCCTATTATTGCCATAGCCCATATTACTCCAAATATTATCCAGCCTGTTGCCGTATTATATTCTCTAAATGTGCAAAGGGCAAATGGTGTATACGAGCCTGCTATTAGCAAAAATATTGTGCAGTGGTCAAGCACTTGCAAAACTTTTTTGCCTTTGCATTTTGGGCTAAGCCCGTGGTATATGCTAGACATAGTGTATAAAATAAGCATTGTTGTACCATAAATTGCTCCACTTACTACACCGTATCCATTTCCGTGAACTGCTGCCATAACTACACAAAGCACTATTGCAACAATTCCTAAAACTGCCCCAACTATGTGAGAAGTCATATTAAATATTTCTTCTCCTTTAGTGTATGTAGGCAAAATTCTATCTTTTAATTTTGTTCTTGTCATTTACAAACTCCTTAACTTTTTGTTTTTATATAATACTTTAGTATTATGAAATCTGTGTGAAATTACTGTATAGAGTATGTGCAATTTACTCATTTATTATTTTATCGATTGAACTTTCTCTCATTTCTTTTATAATTCTGCAACTATTGTCTAGCTTTTCTTGTTCTTCTTTATCTAGGTCTAAGTCTAGTAATTCTCTTACACCATTTGCATTTATAATTGCTGGAATTCCAATGTAAATGTCATCTTGTCCATAAGCACCATCTTTTAAATATGTTGATACTGTAAGTATTGAGTTTTCGTTATCTAATACTGCTCTTACTATTCTATTTAGTGCCATACCTATTCCATAGTATGTTGCTTTTTTCTTTTCTATAATTTCATAAGCTGCATCAACTACACCTTTATGAATTTTGTTTAAATCAGATATGTCGTGGTTATTATCTTTCATAACATCAATTATTTTTTTGCAACCTACATAAGCGTGTTTCCAAGGCACAAAAGAAGAATCTCCGTGTTCTCCCATTATATATGCGTGAATATTTTTGCTAGATATTTTTAAATAATCTCCTAATAAATATCTAAGTCTTGCTGTATCTAAAACTGTACCTGAACCTATTACTTGATTTTTTGGTAAGCCAGATACTTTTGCTACAACATAAGTCATTAAATCTACTGGGTTTGTAGCTACTATTATAATTCCATTAAAGCCACTTGCCATAATTTGCTGAGTAATACTTTTCATTATTTTTGTGTTTGTTTCTGCAAGCTCTAATCTAGTTTGTCCTGGCTTTTGTGCAGCACCAGCTGTTATAACAACTATTTGTGCATCTTTACAATCACTATAGTCGCCTGCTTTTATTACCATTTTTTGTGGTGCATAAGGAAGTCCGTGTGATAAATCCATTTCTTCTCCTATTGTTTTATCTTTATCTAAGTCTACTAAAACTAATTCGTTTATTCCACCTCTATTTAGCATTGAGTATGCCATACTCATACCAACAAACCCTGTTCCTACTAAAACTATCTTTCCTTTTTTCATAAAATCATTCCTTTCTTTGTAATCGTTTTATAATCTACCATATTATACCACTTATTTTGAATTTTTAAACAGTATGTAGAAAAATTTTGGCAGTAGCTATTGCTTTTTTTCTGCTATCTCCATTTTGTGCAATTAAATAACACGCGTAACGAGTAAGTTTTATGTCATCAATTATTTTCTTCGCTCCCTTTGGCATTTTTATCGTTTTGCCGACGTCGGCAAAATGTTCCCAAATATTGATATTACTGTTTTTACAAGATTCTTTTGCTTTATCAATTACTTTCCCAAAATTTCCCCATTTACTATATTCTAACATTGTCATTAGTTCTCTAGCATACAAAACAAAAGCAAGTAATTCATTTATCACAATAAATTACTTGCCTTTTAGTTTTATTCATCATCTTTTCATAAACAAACTCTTTATTTTGTTTAATATTCTTTTAAAGATATTCTCTTTATATATTACAATCTGTTTTTCCTCATTATTTGCCTCAACTTCATTCTCATCTACTTTTGTTGTTTTGTTTATGCTTTTATTTGCAAATACATCAGTATTATACATCTGCTGTTTTTTTAGTTCGTTTTTCTGTCTCGCTTCATTTTGCATTTTTATAATTTTCGTTCTTTGCTCTGGTGTTGCTAGATAATCTCTAAACAAATTAAATAGTATTGCTTTTGTTTCTGGAAGCATTGGTTGGTCTTTTAATTCTAATTCATCATCTAAGAAATACTCATATTCCTTATTTCTGTTAGTATCTAATGTTTCTATTACTTCGGGAGGAATTTTATTGTACTCTTCTTCATCTAAATCTTGCAAAATTGTATAAACTTCTGTATATGCATTTCTACGGTTGTTCACCTATATCCTCCCCTCTCTTTTGTTCTCTTTGCTCTACTAATGCTTGTAATTCTGTATATGCTCTATCTGCATTTTCCTGGTCTGTTAATGAACTAATTGAAGCTTCTACTATTTCTTTTGCTGTGCGATTTCTTTTTGGTTTTGGCTCTATTCCATATTGTCTCAATGTAGCTATTTTTTCTCTGTATTCTTCTGGTACTCTTTCTATTGGTTGTCCTGCATATTCTTGTAATATTTTATATTCATCTGAATATATCCACCTATTGTACAAATTCACTTCTTCTTTTTGCTCTTCGGTCATTTGGTCTACTGTTAAGTTTTTCCTTTTTCCATTTTCTCCTTTTTCAGAGAAAGCACCTTTCATTATTCGTCCATTTGCTTCTATAAATTCTATTACCTGTTCATATGTTGTTTTTTTCGGTTCTAATCCATGGTCTCTCAATGTTGCTATTTTTTCTCTATATTCTTCTGGCACATTTTCTATTGGTTGCCCTGCATATTCTTGCAATATTTTATATTCGTCTGAAATATGCCACCTTTTGCACAACTTTGCTTCTTTTTTTTGCTCTTCGGTCATTTGATCTCTTGTTAATTGTTTCCTTTTTCCATTTTCTCCTTTCTCATAGAAAGCACTGTTCACTATTCGTCCATGTTCTTCTATAAATTCTATTACCTGTTCATATATTGGTTTTTCTGGTTCTAAGCCATATTGCCTCAATGTAGCTATTTTTTCTCTGTATTCTTCTGGCACATTTTCTATTGGTTGCCCTGCATATTCTTGCAATATTTTATATTCGTTTGAGTTCATCCACCTTTTGTACAATCTTACTTCTTCTTTTTGCTCTTCGGTCATTTGGTCTACTGTTAATTTTTTTCTTTTTCCATTTTCTTCTTTTTCAGAGAAATAGCCGTTCATTATTCGTCCATTTGCTTCTATAAATTCTATTACCTGTTCATATATTGGCTTTTCTGGTTCCAATCCATATTCTCTTAATATAGTTATTTTGTCTCTGTATTCTTCTGGCACATTTTCTATCGATTGTCCTGCATATTCTTGCAATATTTTATATTCGCCTGAATGAATCCACCTTTTGTACAATCTTGCTTCTTCTTTTTGCTCTTCGGTCATTTGGTCTACTGTTAATTGTTTCTTTTTTCCATCTTCTCCTTTTTCAGAGAAATAGCTTTTCATTATTCGTCCATTTGCTTCTATAAATTCTATTACCTGTTCATATGTTGGTTTTTCTGGTTCTAAGCCATATTGCCTCAATGTGACTATTTTGTCTCTGTATTCTTCTGGCACATTTTCTATAGGTTGCCCTGCATATTCTTGCAATATTTTATATTCATCTGATTTATACCACCTAGCATATAAATTTACTTCTTCTTTTTGCTCGTCAGTCATTTGGTCTACTACTAATCTTTTGCCATCTATTTTGAATGAACTTCTCATTATTTGCCCATGTTTTTTTATAAATTCTATTACCTGTTCATATGTTGTCTTTTTCGGTTTACCATCAACTTCATCTTCTAACTCCACAAAATCTTTCAATAGCCCTATAAGTTCAAATGGTCCAACACTTTTTCCTGAAAAAACTCTTTCTTGTGTTTCTCCACTCCTTACTATTCTGTCTGGTAAATCTATCTGCCATAAATCTATTTGACTTCCTAGTCTTATTATTTGCTCTATCTCTTCTACTTGCTTTTCATTTAATCCTTCAAATTCTTGTTCTAAATATCCTTTGTATTTATTTTGTATTTCTTTTAATACTCTCGCATATCCTGTTTCTTCTTTATCTGTGCTATTTATGTCTGGTAAAACTCCATCATGTCTTTGCGTCCAATCTAATATAAGACCTAACATTTGTATGTCGTCTTTCTCTGTTATTTCATTATCCCAATTTACTTTTATTGTGTTGTTTACTAAGTCTATTACTACTGGCCTATCCTCATCTTTTGTTGGTTTATCTGGGTTTTCTGAATATATTACTCTTCCTAATTGTTGCAAGTATAGTATTCGTGAATTTTCATCTAGTGGTCTTAGCCATATTATTCCATCTAGCTTATCTAAATGTAACCCTTCATTTGCTTTATTCATCACTAGCATAAATTCTGTTTCTTCTGTATTGCTATTTTTGAATTCTTCTAACCTTCTAGCATTTTCTTTGTCTCCATATTCTCCAAGCATTGAATGAAAATTAGGCTTTATCCCTGAACCTTTAAAGTATTCTGCTATTTGTTTTTCATAATCTTCTATTTTTGTTTTTCCTTTTTTTCTTCCTATTACATTTCCATCTTCATCTTCCAAATCTTCTAAAACCGGTAAAAATACTATATATTTGCCACCTTTTTTCACATTTGCTTGTAGAATTTGAGGTATTCCCTCTGCATTTTCTACATTTCTTCTCAAAGACTCATATTCTTCTAATTTTTCGTTTCTATCTTGTATATCTTCTAATTGGTCTATTTTATCTTTTAATTCTTCTAAACTTCCATCCGTCTTTAAACTATATGCACAACTTACAAGCTTTGGATTTACCACTAACCCCATTCTTATTGCATTTGTTAAACTCATATTCATTGCAATGTGTTTTCCATTTACTACTTCTCTATTTGTGTAACCTAGCCTTTGTGCTATTTCATTTGCCATATCTATTCCGTCTGCATCTCTTCTTGGTGTTGCTGTTATTCCTAATACTTTCGTACTTGCTGGTTGATTATCTAGTAATGTGTTTAATCTATCTCCCCATTCTTTTGCTCCTGTTCTATGTAACTCATCTAGTACTATAAAGCCATATTGTTTGTTTATTGTGGCTTTTCCACCTCTTGCAAGTAAACTCGAGTATGTTGCAAATTTTAGTTTTGGAAATACATCTGCTATTATTGCATCTTTACTTCTTCGAATTGTATTTACTGGTCCGTGTATGTATTTTATTACATAGTCTTTCATTTGCTCTAATATCTCATTTTGTGGTGCTAAGTATAATATCTCTTCATTTTGATGTTCCATTAGTTGTGATAAGGCAACAAAACTCTTTCCTCCACCCGTTGGTAATATTACTGATGCAAATCTATTCTCTTGCAATATTTCATCTGCTCTGTCTTTTGCTCTTTGTTGATATGGTCGTAGTTGTATTCCTGTTCCTTGTACATCATAATATCCTAAAAATCTTTCTATTCTTTCTATGGAAAGTGCTTGTTCATAAATAGTTTCACTTTGCATTTGTCCATTATTACTTATGTTTTCTTCATTTTTGTTTCTTGTATTTCTTGCGTTATCTCTATTCCCAGCTTGTCCGTTATTTTCACCAATACTATTAACATATTCTGCAATCATTTTGTCATATTGTTCTAATCTTTTTGCTTTTATTGTTTCTGGTGTGTCTGTTTCGGTAATTTCAAAGTCGTTGCTTCTGGTTACCATATTTAGTAGGACTGTTGGTATGTTTTCTCTAGCTATGCCTTGTGTTTCTAACTTTTGATATAGCTCTACACAATGTTCTGCTTGTATGCGTTTTATTAAATTGTTTCTTTCTCCTGGTGTAAATTCCTCTATTCCTATTTTCGACCAGTCATATAATGAAAATATTGCTTCTGCATAATATTCTTCTTTGTTTATTTTCTCATTTCTTTGCGATTTTGAAAATGTGCTACTCATTATATCTCTTACATTTGATAGTCCACCATTTTCTAATATTTCTATTTGTTCTGCTTCTGTTAAGCCTTTTATTTTGTTTATTAACTCTGCTTCTTTTCCTCTTAAATCCAATGAAATTGACTCACTTAGTTTAACTCCTCTATTACTTTGTCTCGTAAGTATTGCTGGCTCTATTCTAAAGCCATTGTCTGATATATATTGTATAATTTCTCTGTATCTTGAATTATTGCCTGTTATTTGCTCCAATATTCTTGCTAGTTCTTTTGCATTTGACTGCGACCTCGCCAAATAGAACAAATTCTTTACTATCGAATTTGCTTGTCCGTATTCCACTTTTCCGTCTGTTAAGTTATACATTTCTTCTATGCTTATGTTGTCTCGTAAGCTATATTCTCTTTCAAGTATGCTGTTTGCTGGTATTTCTATTGTTGCACCTGTTCCAGCTATTCCTATATTCCTACCACTACTTACAAAATTTATTACTTCTCTTTTTAAATCTCTAACTAAGTTTTTTCTTTGCTCTTCTGCTTGCCCTGATAATTCTTGTCTTGTTTCTTGCCCTGATGTTTCAAGTCCTTGCATTTCTGAATTTTGTAATAATTCTAATTCTTGTCCTTCTACTTGTTGTAATAATGCAAATATATCTACTATTTCCTTTGGTACATCTATTATCTCATCTTTTTCTATATCTCCATAGTGAACTACCTCTAATGATGAAAACGCATTTCCTATTGTTTGCACCAATAAATTATTATTTGCTGTATGTGGAATTACAGGTGCCATTTCTCCCAGTCTTTCTAGTAATGTTAATTTTGCAATTATCTTGTTTTTCTCTAATGATTGTTCTTCGTTTAATGCTTGGTAGCTACTAATTCTCGCAACTGGTGCCCTATATGTTATTCCTTTTCTTAGTTTTGCCTTACTTGCATCTAAGGGCTCTTTTGATGTGTACCTTGTTTCTATTGCACTTCTTAATTCTTCTTCTGTTTTGCTATTATCTATTTCATTTAAGGTTTCTTGTAATTTGCTATCAGGATTTATTGAAGAAATGTATTCATTTATTCTTTTTTCTACTTCTTCTAGCATATATTGCCCTGCATTTATGGTCTTTTGGCCCAATTCTCTTTTGGGCACTCTTACCATTATATATCTATCTTTATAGTTTCCTCTTCCATAGGAAATAGACACATTACCATTGCTTGAAAGTGATATACAATTTGTATCCTTTCTGTAATGC
Source organism: uncultured Clostridia bacterium (assembly GCA_944391015.1). Lineage (GTDB taxonomy): Bacteria > Bacillota > Clostridia > TANB77 > CAG-508 > CALXVA01. The sequence continues at coordinate 8,040 of CALXRZ010000051.1, forward strand.
ATCTTTATATGGTCATA
>CALXRZ010000052.1 GCA_944391015.1 uncultured Clostridia bacterium
TTTTATTTAAGGTTTATTTATTATGCCTTTAATTTTTCTTATTGTATAGTCAAAATCTGGCGATTTTTCCTATACAAGGACAGAAGGAACTACTTCCTTTTGCCCACGTTTTTTAGTTATTATACGATTATTCCAAATTAGCCCGTGAGCAAATTGAGGTAGTCTTTTTTGCCACAGTTTTACAGTACTGCCCCAAGCACCAATATTCCTATATTATCGCTATATATTTGGTCAAATTGCGAAATAGGTAAAGGATTCTCTCCTAACCCGGCTTCTATAGTGTATCCTGGCCTATTATATTCTTGAATAAACCAATCTTTGTATCCTGCATACGCAGATTCTGGAGGAGTTATGTCTAATGTATAGCCACTCGCTTCTGAAAATCTTCTTCCTATTTCTTCTGAGTATGGTGGCAAATAATCTGAATATTTCCAATAAATTACTTCACCTTGTGTATGATATGCAAGTATAAGTCTAAAATTATGAACTAGTGTAAAGTTATATATAGCTAATGCCTCTGGCTCTGTTAATGGGCCCTCTCCCACAAAATCTCTAGGCGCAGGTTTCGTGTATCCTTGTGCAAATTTTATTCTTCTTGCATTTAGCCAGCCTGCTGGAAATTGTAAGTTTAAATCTACACCATTAAAGTTTGCTTTCCAACCAGATGGGAACGGAATATTGGGAAAGTTTAGCGAAATATCTTTAAATTGATTATATTTTCCTGTATTTTCTGGTATAACACCTGTTACTAAATCTACGCCATCTGGATTTACCATAGGCACTATATAGATAGATGTATTATTAAATAATTCCCTTGTATTATAGCCATATATAAAACCATTTTGTTCATAGCTTTTCGCATAATCTTCTACAAATTTCATAAGTACAACAGAAGTTATCCATTCATTTGCGTGAAATGAGGCACTATACATTACTTCTTTTTCCCCTGTGCCCAATCTAATATATGGTATTGGTTTTCCCAAAACACTATACCCTATATTGCCGAAACTTAAAAAATTATATCTTTTTTTTAACTGTTCTACGTTGTTTTGCAATATACACGATGAATATGCTATGTTTGTAGGTACAATTATATTGTCTTCCATAAAAAGTTTCATTCCTTTCTCTTTTCACTATAAGTCACACATAGTAATGAAAGAATTTCTTTCAAACTAAATCACCTATTATATAGTATGTTTTAAATTTCATCTTGCTATTTTTTTGTGGCAAAAATTTTTTTAAACATTTTGAAAAACCTTACTATTTTTTCCAATAAATTTTCTCGTAATATTGAAATACTTATGGCTTTTATGATATATATATCAATATTAGGAGGTAAAGTATGGATAGAAACGAAGCAATAAAACTATTAAAAAAATATAATCAAGAAGAATTTCATATAAGACACGCATTAACTGTAGAAGGCGTTATGAAATATTTTGCAAAAGAAATGGGATATGACGAAAACTTTTGGGGAATTGTTGGATTACTACACGATGTAGATTTTGAAAAGTATCCAGAAGAGCATTGTAAAAAGGCTCCCGAACTTTTAAAAGAAATAAATGCTCCAGAAGATATGATTTATGCTATATGTAGCCACGGATATGGTATATGTTCCGATGTTGAACCTAAGCACGAGATGGAAAAGATTTTATTTGCAGTTGACGAACTTACTGGCTTGATTTGGGCAGCTGCTAAAATGAGACCATCTAAAAGTACAAAAGATATGGAAGTTTCTAGTTTAAAGAAAAAGTTTAAAGATAAGAAGTTTGCAGCTGGTTGTTCCAGAGACACGATAACACAGGGGGCTGAAAGACTAGGTTGGAGTTTAGATGAATTGTTTGAGAAAACAATAAATGCTATGAGAGTATGTGAAGATGATGTTGAACAAGAATTAAAAGAAATTTTGTAGTTTGAAATTTTATGATAGTGTAAAGATGTGCACATATATTCACCAGCTGAATTTTATGTAAATTTCTTTGTAAAGTTATTGAAAAAATTTTTTATATATAGTATAATGGGGTAAGTTTAGTGTAAACTAATTTATTCCATTATTTTTATTCTAATATTTTTATGTTTTATTTTTTACTATTTAGTAAGAATAGTTTCATTGGTACGTTCCCTAACTTCAGGTAATTCTTATGAAATTTTTAATTTATAAAGGAGCTGATATAATTTTGAATTTTTTTAATGATTTAGAAAAAAATAATAAATTTGATAAAGGACTTTTAGGTGGTATACAAGACTTCATAGAAGATTTAGCGAACTCACTAAAGACCTCTTCTACTAATCGTGATGAAGATATTGTTACTCAAATTATATCAAATAACAAAGTAACACTTGCTACAGAAAATAGCATTTTTAAAGCTCGTGAAAATGCAATACATAATTATGCAAGTCAAACAGAAAATGACGGGCCATTATATTACATATACAATAAAGTAAAAAATTCAGACGATTATAGAGTAATAGAAATAAGTGATGGTGACGAGAAAACACTTACTGTTAATAAATCTAAGCTTCCAAATGAAGCAACTGTTGACAGTTGTATGCGAAAAAGTGGCAATGATTTTATTTTAGACAATAAAGCTACTCAAACTATTGCTAATACTATAAAGAATGATGCTAAAGCCCTTATTGAAGAGCAAAATCAAAAATTAGCAGATTACAGAAAAGAGGGACATATATATTTAGTAACCGAAGATACAAATAATAGAATTTTTTTGTATGATACTACGAGTAATCCAAAATTTGAGATTGAAGAAGTTGATTTTCCAAAAGAGCTTAGGTCTATAGCAACCGAGGGAAAAAAATTTATTTTTACAAATGGTTCGTATAAGTTATACGAGTAAGAATATGAATATGCAATGTTTTATACATATTCATCATTTATTCTATGCCTCTCTACTCTCTCCTGTTGCGTAATTTATTATAATTCCCGGTTGCACATTATAGCAGTACACATTAAAGCATACGCCCTCCCCATCATCTTCTATTGATTGTGCCTCTAATTGTACGCCACTAGCCACAAGATTATCATCTTCAAATATTGGCGTTACTCTATATAATACGTGATTTCTTGTTTCTTTAATATATTCAGCAATTTCATTTTCAAAAGGAAGCATCCCCTCTGTGTTCATATATCTTGTGCCTGTTATAAGATTTTTTTCGTTTGCGTTTTCAGCTGTTAACTGATACCCAATTAAATGACATCTATTATACAAATATCCACCATCTACAATATCATACTTTTTATTTATCCAGCCTGTTGGCTCTACACTTGAAATACTTTCTCTTTCTTCATCTGCATCTGGCATTAAGTTAAGCCCTATATTTGCCATTGCAACTCCACATCTTCCTAAGAAATCAAGGCCACTGTAACTTTCAAATTCTTTGCTATTTAATTCCTCTTCTGTAAATTCTGGCTTATTGTTGTTTAATATAACATATGGGCTTGAGTCGTAATCTGGTATACTTGCTATGTCCTCAGCCGATACTGCATAAGTTACTTCATTATTAGCAACTTGCTGGGTTATATCAGAGTTTAAATTGCCAGCAAGTTGCTGGGCTAACTCTGGGCTAAAAAATCCTATAATTACAACTAAAATTGCGAAAATTAACCCATATATAATTTTATTTGTTTTATTCTGTTTTCGCTTGCTCATTAAAGGTTCATCCCTCTCTCTTTAGTAAAGTATGTATACTCCTTTTCTTTTTACTTTTTCTATAACATATCATACGAGAAAAAAGATTTCAATAATTTTGAAACCTTTTTTATTGTATAGGAAAAATCGACTTTTTATTTAATATCTCAGTATTTTTAACGATTTTTCCGTATACAACAAGGTTAATTTTCCTTAGGCTGTGCGTATTTGCGAAGCAAAACGCACATATGGACGTCGGAAGCTTTGCTTTCGCTAACGTCCAATTTTCTTAAAACCTAACTTCTATAACAAGTATCCCTTTAACATAATCTGCTGAAATGCTTCCACCATTTAGTTTAACTAATTGTTTAGCAATAGATAGTCCTATTCCTGTTGATTCTTTTGCATTTTCTACAGAAAAATATCTATCAAAAATTTTTTGCACTGTTGTTGCATCTAGCGATGTGGCTTTATTAGAAAAAATTATTTTCCCATCGTTTTTTAATTCTACTTTAAAATTTCCGTTACTATACTTTACTATATTTGAAAAAATATTTTCAAATACTCTAATTATAGAAGCTTTATTTAATTCTTTTTCTACTTTTTCGTTGCAAATTAGTACTTCTGGTACAATATTTTTTTCTTTAAAAATAGGATAATATGATGCTAAAACTTCTTCTAGCAATTCGTTCAAATGGCATTTTTCTTTAGTTAGTACCATATCCGTATCTAAAGTTTTTGCGAAGTCAAATAATTGCCCTGTTAATTCTGTTAGTTCTTCTGTTTTTCTATTTATTACAGATATGTATTTTCTGCCATTTTGCGTTAGTGATTCTTCTTTTAGTAATTCTACATAACCTTTTATTGCAGTAAGTGGTGTTCGCAAATCGTGTGATACATTGGTTATATTTCTTTTTAATTCTTGGTTTCCATATTCATATTGTAATTTTTGTTTTCTCATTTCTTTAAGTTCTTTATTTAGGAAAATAGCTAGTTTTTTGACACTTGCATCTGATATTAGTATTAAATTATTTGTATCTGTGTTTAGTATATTTTCTATTGATTTTTGTATTTCTTTAATCGACTTTTTTATACTATATATTTTTAGTATTAAAATTATACAAATAAAAAGTAAAATGCTAAAAGTTACATATAACCAATTGCTCACGTTTTCCTCCTATTTTCTTATTTTATACAATGTTTTATTTAAGTTGTTTTTTAGAAAAAACATATATTCCTAGTGCACTTATTACTATTATTAGTGCTCCCGAATAAAAGGGCATTTCCTTAGTATATTCATCATCATTTCCAATTACTTCATAAGCTTGGCTTTCTGGGTTTAGCAAGTACATTGCTTTAATTAAATTGTATTTAGCCTCTCCCTCGTAATTCTCGTTTGGGTATTCTTTATATCCAACAATCACTCCATTATTATCTATTATAGAATGTTTTACTGTTGGTGCAGAACTTCTTAAAGCCGATTCTGTAGCTATATTTATTATAAATAATGCAATAAAGCCAAGTGTGCATATTGTAGTTGCTATGGTTATGTCCGAGCATACCATAGCTATGAAATTATATATAGAGCAGAAAGCTATAATTATTAAAGTAGTATTTAGCATCTCTAGCCCAAATTCTGATAGTGTCATTTGCATATTTCCTATTGTTTGAGTCCCTACTATCAGTACTATTACTATGTAAATTAACTCACATAGTAATGATACTATTATACTAATAATAAGATTAGATAAATAAATATTTGCTCTACTATGCCCTACTATTAACTTGTTTCTTATAAGTCCCTCTGCGTGCTCTTTTCCCACAAAAATACTAACAAAAATTGCAATCATAAGTCCTATAAAATATAAATATTCATTTATAATGCTATCTAACGTAGATACTTTTAACATTGTTAACACATATATTGCTACTAATATACTAACTATTATGAAACCCCAAAATAATTTTTCTTTTTTTAGCCTATATAGCCCTGCTTTTAATAACTTACTCATTATTTGCACCTCCTATTAAGTTTAAATAATAATTTTCTAGCGATTCGCCTTTTTCTGCAAAGTCCTTTACATTGCAACCTCTTTTAGAAAGCGAAATAACAAGTTCAGTTACATTTACTTTTTCAAATATATCTATTTTTTCATCTGAAATAACTTTATATTGTATATTATTTTCTTCTAAGTATTTAACACACTCCTCTAAATTATCTACACTTATTTGTGTTCGTACTTTAAAATTTTGCTCTAGTTCCTTACTGCTAATTTCTTTAACTATTCTATGCTCATTTATAAAGCCATAGCAAGTTGCTATTTTAGATAATTCATCTAAATAATGGCTAGATATTAAGAAAGTAATTCCTTTTTCTTTATTAAGCTTTAAAATAAGTTCCCTTATTTCTATAATTCCCTCTGGGTCTAAGCCATTTATGGGCTCGTCCAAAATAAGTATATCTGGATTTCCTGCTAAAGCAATTGCTAGTCCTAACCTTTGTTTCATACCTAATGAAAAATTTTTAGCAAGTTTCCTACCTGTATCATCTAATCTTACAAGCTTAAGTAATTCCCTTATATGTTCATAATTTGGATATCCTATAACTTTGTACTGTTCAATTAAATTTTCTTCTGCCGTCATTCCTAAGCATATTGATGGCTTTTCTATAATTGCACCTATTCTTTTCCTTGTTTCTGTAATTTTCCTTTCTCTATTTGATACCCCATAAATTGAATATACTCCTGATGTTGGAGTTTGCAAGCCACAAAGTACTCTAATTAGTGTAGTTTTTCCTGCTCCATTTTTTCCAATAAGTCCATAAATAGCACCTTTTGGCACGTGAATTTCTAAATTGTTTAGCGCAAAAAACTTATTATATTTTTTAGTTAAACTATTGGTTTCTAAAACATATTCCATAGCCTTTTGTATGATGTATTAAAAAATACTCACACTTTCCTCCTTTCTTTGTTCTGCATATATTGTACTAATAATTAGTTAAGAAAACAGTTAAGGAATAGTTAAAAAATAGTTAAGATTTTAGTAATTAGAATTTTTACTCTTATTTTTTGCTTACAATTGCTATTAACATTTATATTACTATCACATAAAACCTTTTAATCAAAAAGTTTGAAACCTATTCCCCATACAGATTCAATATACTCCTCATCAGTTACAGATTTAATCTTTTTCCTTAAATTACTTATATGAACCTTTAGAGAATTTTCATCACAATCAGGTGTGTCCTCGCTTATTAAGTCCAACAAGTGTGTTTTTGTAATTACTTGATTTGGAGTTAAAAGTAATTGCTTTAATATGGCATATTCTGTTTTTGTTAAATTTACTTTTTTGTCATTTATGTGTAGTGTATGACTGTTATTCTCTAAAACCATATCTTTATATTTTAGTTCACTATTCTTTTTCTCTTCTTTTTTTCGTAATTGGACTTTAATTCTTGCTAGTAATTCTTTTGAATCAAATGGCTTAGTAATATAGTCATTTGCACCACTTAGCAAGACATTTACTTTGTCTTCTGTAGAAGTTTTTGCACTTATAACAATAATTGGAATGCCCTTAACTTTCTGTATAACTTCTTCGCCATTCAACCCAGGTAGCATTAGGTCAAGCAAGATGAGGTCTATTTTTTCTTTTTCTATTAGCAAAATTGCCTCTGTTCCAGAATATGCATCTATTGGCTTATAGTTTTCTTTAGTTAAAACTTCTTTTATTAAATTATGAATATCTTTGTCATCTTCTACAATCAATATATTTTTCATTTTATTCACATTCTTTCCTATAGTAATTTTGACAAGAATTAGCTTTTTTTATTCTTATTTCTTTTTTATTATATATTAGTTGCCCTAATGTTTCAAGAAAAAGAAAAAAATCAACCACTTCTGATTGATTTTTGTATTTATCTGTCCTTTGAGTTTGGACAGAAACATTATTGGTGCAACTGAAGGGATTCGAACCCCCGACCTTCCGGTTCGTAGTTGGCATACGCTCTAAAATATATTTCATCCCTGCATATTATAAA
>CALXRZ010000053.1 GCA_944391015.1 uncultured Clostridia bacterium
AAAAATGAATTTGGCATTAAAAGATGTAGAAGGAAGCCTACTAATAGTATCACAATTTACACTTTATGCAGATTGTACAGAGGGAAACAGACCATCATTTATAAATGCAGCGAAACCAGATATTGCAAATGAATTATACGAATACTTTTGTAAAAAATGTGAGGAGCAAAACATAAAAGTAGAAAGAGGCATATTTGGTGCAGATATGAAAGTAAGTCTTTTAAATGATGGACCCGTTACTATAATATTGGAACGATAATTTTGTATACTTAAAAAATTAAAAAAAGCCACCTAATGTATGTTTTAAATTTTTATTCTCGGCCCCCAACATCGTACAAACTGTATAAACTTTACTAAAGTCAAGTTTAACAGTTTGTAAACTTGTTGGTCCCCACCTTTAGCACTCAAATAAAAATTTTGAAAACATACATTAGGTGACAAAAAATGCAAAATAGTTGTAATAAGTTGTAAATTATAGTATAATGGGTGAGAATTTTAAAACAAGTAAAAGGAAGGATAGTATGTACAGAAATCATAATTGTGGAGAATTAAACATAAAAAATGTTGGAGAAGTAGTAACAATTGCGGGATGGATACAAAAAATAAGAAATCTAGGTTCTATGAACTTTATAGATTTGCGTGACCAATTCGGAATTACACAAATAGTAATAAGTGATAACGAAGAACTTATGAACTTGGCAAAAGATTTAGTAACTGAATGTGTAATTAGTGTTAAAGGAAAAGTAGTAGAAAGAAGCAATAAAAATACTAAAATTCCAACAGGTGAAATAGAAATAAATGCAGAAGAAATAAAAGTTTTGGGAAAATGCAAAAACGTATTACCTTTTGAAATTAACTCTGAAAAAATAGGAGATGCAAGAGAAGATTTACGTTTAGAATATAGATTTTTAGACTTAAGAAATGATAAATTACATAAAAATATTTTACTTCGTTCTGCTATAATGAAGACTTTAAGAAGAAAAATGGATGAATTAGGCTTTACAGAAATTCAAACACCAATTCTAGCTAATTCATCACCAGAAGGAGCAAGAGATTATCTAGTTCCTAGTAGATTACACCCAGGGGAGTTTTATGCACTTCCTCAAGCACCACAACAATTTAAACAATTGCTTATGGTAGCGGGTTTTGATAAATATTATCAAATAGCACCTTGCTTTAGAGATGAAGACCCTAGAGCGGACAGAGCACCTGGTGAATTTTATCAACTAGACTTTGAAATGAGTTTTGCAGAGCAAGAGGATGTATTTAAAGTATTAGAAGATATATTTACAACAGTATTTAAAGAGCATACAAATTGGAAAGTAGATGAAGCACCATTTAGACGTATTCCATATAGAGAGGCAATGGAAAAATATGGTATAGACAAGCCAGACTTACGTAATCCGCTTATAATCCAAGATGCAACGAAATTATTTGAAAACACAGAATTTAATGCATTTAAAGGTAAAACTATAAAAATGATTGTAGTGCCAGACGGAGCTAGCCAAGGAAGAAAATTCTTTGATAGTATGACAGATTTTGCAAAAGAAGAGGCAGGAGCAAATGGCTTGGCTTGGGTTAAAGTAGAGCCAGATGGCTATACAGGAGGTATTTCTAAATTTATAACAGATGAAGCAAGAGAAACTTTGGCACAAGAATACGATGTAAAAGAAAATTGTGCAATATTCTTTATAGCAGACGAGTTAAAAGTAGCACAGAAAATTGCGGGACTAGTTAGAATAGAGCTTGGAAAAAGATTGGACTTAATAGAAAAAAATGTATATAGATTTTGCTTTATAACAGATTTTCCAATGTATGAATTATCTGATGAGGGAACAATAGATTTTAACCATAATCCATTTTCAATGCCACAAGGTGGAAAAGAAGCTTTAGAAAATAAAGACCCATTAGAAATTTTAGCATATCAATATGATGTGGTATGTAATGGATACGAAATGGCTTCAGGAGCAGTTAGAAACCACGACCCAGAGCTAATGGTTAAAGCATTTGAAATAGCAGGATATAGTGAAAAAGAAGTCGAAACTAGATTCGGAGCTTTATATAATGCATTTCAATATGGAACACCACCACACGCAGGTGCAGCACCTGGTTTGGACAGAATGGTAATGCTTATAGCAGATTCTGACAATATAAGAGAAGTTATAGCATTTCCAAAAAACAAAAAAGCAAGAGACCTACTTATGAGAGCGCCAAGCAAAGTTACAGATAAACAACTTAAAGACGTACATATAAAGGTGGATGTAGAAGAAAATAAATAAAAAAACAACATCTCTATGAATAATAGGGGTGTTATTTTTTGTCCTTTTTGTGCGTTAAAAATCATTTAAACAAAAATGCATATCCTTGTGTGTCAAGGGGAAGCAATTATAATCCTAGTAGCAACGATAGATATATGGCTAATAGATATAACAATCAATCAAGCGATGGAGGAAATTATGTGGGATTTCGTATAACTTTGTATATGTTATAATATAAAGATAATAACTATAATAAGTGAGTAGTAAAATGTCGAAAACTTGTTATAGTTTTTTAAAATCATAGAAAAAACTTAATTCTTTGCAAATATGCACATTTATGCTATAATATAACTCGAATTAAATAAATTAGGAGAAAAAGTATGAAAAAAGTATTACTAGGGATGAGTGGTGGAGTAGACAGTTCAGTATCAGCAATATTACTACAAAAACAAGGCTATGAAGTAATTGGTGCTACAATGATATTATGGGAAGAAGAAATTGCATCCAAGCGGGGAAATAAATGAGCATAAAGAAGAAAAAAATAATGCAGTAGAAGATGCAAAAGAAGTATGTGAAAAACTTGGAATTAAGCACTATGTACTAGATTTAAGAGAAGAATTTAAAGAAAAAGTGGTAAATAATTTTATATGCACATATATGTGTGCCAAAACTCCAAATCCTTGTGTGGAATGTAATAAATTTATGAAATTTGATGCTTTTTATAAATTAGCAAAAGAACTTGAATGTGAATACATAGCAACAGGGCATTATGCTAAAAAAATATATTCGGAAGAATTTAAACAATATGTACTTGCTAAAGGAGATGCCATACAAAAGGACCAAAGTTATTTCTTATATGGAATTAGTAAGGAAATTCTATCATATGTTATATTTCCTTTGTCTGAGTTTAAAGATAAAGCAGAAATTAGAAGTATAGCAGAAGAAGCGGGATTGGAAGTAGCAAAGAAAAAGGACAGTCAAGAAGTGTGCTTTATACCAGATAATGACTATATAGGCTTTTTAATAAAACACAAAGACAATATAGAAAAGCCAGGAGATTTTAAAGCACAAAATACTAATTTAAATAAACAGGGAAATATTGTATTAAGTAGTGGAGAAGTTCTTGGAACACACGCAGGACTTATAAACTACACAGTTGGGCAGAGAAGAGGTTTAGGTATAGCATATAAAGAGCCATTGTACGTTATAAAGCTAAATAAAGAAAAAAATGAAGTAATAGTTGGAACAGAAAAAGAATTATATAGTAGTGAACTTTGGGCAAACGAACTTAATTTTTTAGTAGATATAAATTCTCTAAAAAATATAAGTGACTTACCAAACAAGGAAAAACAAGAAATAGAAATTGAGGCTAAAATTCGTTATAGGTCAAAGCCTGCTAAGGCAACTTTAACAATAGAAAACAATATTGCAAAAGTAAAGTTCATAGAGCCACAAAGAGCTATTACACCAGGGCAATCTGTAGTATTTTATTTGAATGACATTGTTTTAGGGGGAGGAAAAATTTTATAAAAAATATCAATGTATATTTAGAAAAATTCCATTAAAACAAAAACGAACAAATTTTTGCAAAAGATATTGACCTTTTACAAATTTGATGGTATTATATTGCTATATTAAAGTTGAGGTGATTATATGTCTAAAGTTAAAAGCGAAAATGATGAACTTGAAACAATAATTGCACAAATAAACGAACTATTAAATGAAATAAAAAATGAACAAAAAAATATGCAAAAAACTATCGAAAACAATCATAAGGTAAATATGCAAAAGTTTTCAAAATTGCTAGAGTATAACAAAATTGCAGATATGACCAATACTGTATTTGAAAGAAGAATAGCAAGGATAGAAAGTTTACTTTGTGATGCACTAAAGAAATAAAAAATGAAGAGGGGGATTTTATACTTATATAAATAAGTTTTATAAAATCACCCTCCTGTAATTTTAGGGAAAGTTACTTATTCTCATACAATTCTTTTAAAGAATTAGTCATATCATATACCATATTACTTGCCTCGGGAGGAAGTCCATTAAGCATTTTTACAATCCTGTTTGCAGTTGACGAGTTACTAGTATCTCCAAATAAAATATAATCAGAGGAAACACCAGTGTTATTGCAAATGCTTATTAAAGTGTTAAGACTAATAGATTTTTCTCCACGTTCTACTTGTGATAAAAACACTTCAGAAATATTTATCTTTTCTGAAAAAGAGCTCCTGCTTAGGTGCATACCCTCACGGATATTTCTAATTCTACTACCAATTTCTAAATTATCTTTCATAATATTAACCTCCCGAAATAATAAAGTTAACAAACATAATATATCAAAAAAAATATAAAAAGTCTGTCGAAAAAATAAAAAAAATAAAAAATATTCTGTAAGTATTATATAATTTATTCTATAGACATCAATAAATGATTAGGGTAATAAAAAAGTATACAAACAGGATAAAATGTGATATAAATATGCAAAAGAAGAATAAATACCAAAAAATATGGAAAAAATAACTTTAAATAATTTAGTATTGAAGGGAGAAATTATAATGGATAATATAAATTTAACTGAAAATTTAGATATTTTAAATAAAATTTATAGTACTAGGGAAGAAGAATTAGGAAAAATGACAGAAATATTAAAAGGTAAATTAAATAATGTAACAGTAGAAGATGTTCAAAATTTAATAGAAAAAAGTTTGGATAATTCTAAAGAAAAAAATAAAGTGTTAGAAGATTTGGATATGTTAGTTGAAAATTACGAAATGAAAATGTCAAGCTTTATGGAAAATAGCTATAAGCAAGGCTTTAAAGATGCATTTGACTTGTTCTTAGAATGTACTAGAAAATAGAAGTTTGTAAAGCAAAAGATTAAATTTATTACCTTAAGTTACTAATATGCCAAAAACATATTTAGTAACTTAAACTTTCATAATTATTTAGAACAAGTTATTGCTTTAAGAACATATTTAATATATAATAGCCGTGTACAAAACATTAGCTTGTGCATATAAAATTGTAAGTATAAAAATAAAGAAAGGTCATAAGAAAATAAAATATGGTTATAAAATTCATACTAAATAAATCTTATGACCATATCATATGAGGGGAAACAATATTATGAAAAAAGGGTTTAAATTTTACATAGCTTTGTGGGGAGCAAAATTTGGAACTATGCTATTAAAATTATTTAGAAGAAATGCAACATTTTTTCCAGGAAAATTTGCACTTAAAGTGTGTCCAGACTTTATCGGAAAAATAGAAAAGCCACGAACAATTATAGCTGTAACAGGAACAAATGGAAAAACCACAGTATGTAATATGATAGAAGATATATTAAAAGATAATAATTATGTATTTATAGACAATAAATATGGTTCAAACATTGATGCAGGGATAACAACTACTCTAATAAGTGGAGCAAATCTTATGGGAAAAGCAAAAAAAGACTTAGCTGTATTAGAAGTGGACGAAAGAAGTGCACCAAAAGTATATCCATATTTAACACCTACATATTTAGTATGTACAAACTTGTTTAGAGATTCACTTATGCGAAATGCACATACAGAGTTTATTTCTGGAATTCTTACTAAATACATTCCAAAAGAAACCACTCTAATACTAAATGGTGATGACTTAATTGCAAGCAATATAGCTCCTGAAAACAAAAGAATATATTTTGGAATAGATAGGCTACAGACAGATTCAGAAAAGTGTGAAAACATTGCAAGGGATATAATTGCTTGTCCAAAATGTAATACTAAATTAGTTTATGACTATGTAAGATACAATCACATAGGAAAGGCACATTGCCCAAAATGTGACTTTAAATCACCGGAAATAGATTACTTAGCGACAAATATAGATTTAAAAAATATGAAACTAACACTAAAAAATGGTAGTTTAGAAGAAGAATACGATTTAATAAGTGATAATATTATAAATATATATAATATTGTTACTGTTATTACTGTACTTAAACAAATTGGGCTTAGTCAAAAGCAGATAAATGAATCACTAAAAAAACAAAAAATTGTTGATACAAGGTACAGTGAAGAAGTGGTAAACGGAATAAAAATTATTACACATTTAGCAAAGGGGATGAACCCTATTGCGTGCTCAAGAGTATTTGATTATGTGCGAAAATATAAAGGAAACAAAGTAGTAATTCTATTTTTAGACGATTTGCACGAAGCAGCAAATGGAAGTGAAAACATAGCTTGGCAATATGATACAGATTATGAATTCTTAAATAATAATAGCATAAAGCAAATAATTATTGCAGGAGCAAGATATTTAGACGGATATGTAAGACTTCAAATGGCAGGAATTGATAAATCTAAAATAGTATGCCAAAGAGATGAACTATCGGCACTGGATAATATTAACTTAGATGGAATTGAAACTGTATTCATATTACACGATTTATATTCAATGGAGCTAAAAGAATCAGCAAAGAAAAAAGTAGAGGTTATTATTAGAACCAAAGCCGAGAATAAAGCATAGAAAGAGTAATAAAAATCATAAAAAATAAATTAAAATACAATATAAGCAAATGTAATGAAAATTAGTCTAGAAATAGACGAAGAAGAATAGGAGAACTTAAATGAAAATAGAAATTTTATTTCCAGAATTTTGTAACTTATTTGGAGATATGTACAATATGAAATACCTAAAAATGTGTATACCAGATGCAGAATTTATAGAAACAGCTTTAGAAGAAGAGCCTACATTCGTAAAAGAAAATGTAAATTTAATTTATTTAGGACCAATGACAGAAAATACACAAGAAAAAGTAATAGCAAAATTATTACCATACAAAGAAAGAATAATAGAATTGATTGATAAAAATGTTGTATTTTTGTTTACAGGAAATGCTATAGAAGTACTTGGCCAATATATAGAAAATGAGGACGGAAGCAAAATTGAAGGATTAGGAATATTTGATGTATATGCAAAAAGAGATATGTTTCATAGGCACAATAGCTATTTAATAGGTACATACGAGAATATAGAAGTAATAGGGTTTAAAAGCCAATTTACAATGATGTATGGAGACAATACTAAAACTCCGTTTATAGAAGTAGAAAAAGGAATAGGAATAAATAAAGAGAGCAAAATAGAGGGTATAAAAAAGAATAATTTCATAGGAACATACTTAATAGGACCGATTTTAATATTAAACCCATTATTTACAAAAAAAATATTAGAGATGCTTGGAGTAAATAACGAAGTGGCATTAAAGGAAGATACAATGTCAGCCTATGAGGCACGACTTAAAGAACTAAGAAAATTGTAATAATACATTGTTCGACCAAAAATAAAGTAGGGGTCAACTGTAAAAGTGAATTCTATTTAGAAAAAGTAACTTCTAATTACCGAGAAAAAGCTATTTAAAAGCAAAAAA
>CALXRZ010000054.1 GCA_944391015.1 uncultured Clostridia bacterium
AATTTTCACCAAATTTCCATCTGTAGTAAAGTTAGAAACATTGTACAAGAAAAGCACATCTGTTATCTCATTTTCCTTGGCATATTCGGCATAATCGAAAAATGTGTAACGTGGGTCTAAAAAATGAACCTCACTATAATTTTCACACAAAAATTGTGACATAATGTGTGCATAAGAGTCTTTAATAACCAATAGTTTCTTTCCATTTTCTACATTAGTTTTTACTACTACTTTACTATTGTTTCCATTTAAAAAATATGAATATTTATCTTTTCCTTGTAAATAATTTGCATTAAAAATACTATTCGTAGTTTCTTTATCATAAATTGCTTCTTTGATGTTAGTATTGGTATCGTTTTCATATGCAAATAATTCATCTGGAATTTGATTTAATATTTGAGCTTTTGAATCAAATGTTCCCAAAAACTCATTAGAGACTGTTACTCTATTAAAATCTTGTTTTGGAACAGCTTGTAAATTAGCCATTTTACAAAATTCGTTGTATACAATATATGCCCCGTCACTATTCATATGGTGGTCCGTTTTAAAATAAAGTTGCTTGTATGCATTTTCTGTTTTTAGAGCATCTGTTACGTCCACATTTGTTGCGTATTTTGTATTCGCATATACGTTATCTATAATTTCTTGCTGATTTGGCACTTCCACATTGTCTGGCAACTTGTCACTATTTATATAAATAGAATTTGGAACTAATATAAAATATGTTGGTACATTCATTTCTTGCATTTTTTGTGCAAAGTTTGTTATAGATGTAATATTTTTACTTACAGTTTTTTGCTCATTTTCTCCATATTCAAATTTTTCAAATAAATAGCCGTCTTTTCCTATATATACTCCATTATTTTCTTTTTTGCCCATAACGTTTATTTCCCACCAAGAATTGAGTTTTAAATATATATTTCTAAAGGCAAAATGGTCATTTATATAGTCGTTTACGCCGTTTAAATATTTGCCATTTACAAAGCTTTCAAACGAAAATCTAGGAATTGTGGCAAGCATTCTATTTTCTTCTTCTGAAAATACTTGCTTTGGCCATATAAAGTTTATTACTATTATTACTAGCCATACTGTCATAAATATGGCAAAAAATATTTTGTTCTTCATACTAAATTCCTTTCTTTTTTTAGCAAAATGGGACGGGCCTAAATTGTAAATAAAATTCTAATTTTCATAGTAAGTATATTTTTTATTTTCGTCTTCGGCCCCCAACATCGAACAAACTGTACAAACTTAGCTAAAGCTACGTTTAACAGTTTGTACCTTGTCGGTCCCCACCTTAAGCACTCCGACAAAAATAAAAAATATACTTACTATGAAAGAATAAATTTTTTAGAAAAACAGGCCTGTCCCCTTTTTCTAAAACCTAAAGTATAAAAATGGGTTAAAGCTGTTGTTTACTAAGCTTGCTGTACTTAATAGTATTATTGCTACATAGCCAAGGCTTGCAAATGTGTACATTAGTGCTTTTTTGCCATTTTTTAATCTTTGTTTTTCATTGTCTTTATCATTTATTTCTGCTTTTATTGGCTCATTCGCTGTATTTATTGCATCTACATTTACCTTGTCTAATATTCTATTTTTTGTTTCTCCTTTTTGTTGTTCAACTTCTTTTAAGTTTTCTATATTATTACTTGAATTTTCCTTGTTTTTGATTCTATTTTTCAATGTTTTCACTTTTGGAATGCTACATATTATACCAATTATTATTATTACAATATAATTTTTTAAGTAATATATTGCCTCTGGGTTTGCGAGGCTTGCTCCGTTTAAGTCAAACATTGTGCTTAAGTAAGTACCCATCTGTGATAAATCTTCAAATGCAAATATTACCCAACTTATTAGCACCAAAAACATTGTATATAAATGTCTAAAGAAGTTTGGTAATTTTTCTAGCACTTTTAACATAAATAACTTCTCTATTATTAAAATTACTCCAAAGTATAGCCCCCAGAGTACAAAGTTCCAAGATGCTCCGTGCCACGCACCTGTTAGCGCCCATACAATTAGTATATTTCTAATTTG
Organism: uncultured Clostridia bacterium; assembly: GCA_944391015.1. Classification (GTDB taxonomy): domain Bacteria; phylum Bacillota; class Clostridia; order TANB77; family CAG-508; genus CALXVA01. The sequence goes on from CALXRZ010000054.1 coordinate 2,044, forward strand.
CTTTGGTAAGCCTTTTCTATTTCCACCAAGTGGTATATAAATATAATCTCTAAACCAACTACTTAGTGTAATATGCCATCTTCTCCAAAATTCTGTAATACTTTTACTAATGTATGGATAATTAAAGTTTTCATCAAAATCCATACCAAATATTTTCGCAAGTCCTATTGCCATATCAGAGTATCCACTAAAGTCGAAGTATATTTGTAGTGCGAATGATATGATTCCTATCCACGATAGTAGAACTGTCATTTCGCCATATCCACCTGTTTCTATAACATTCCACAAAGCTCCTACATTGTTTGCAATTAGTACTTTTTTGCCAAGACCAATTATAAATCTTTTCATTCCAAGCGAGAAGTTGTCCAAACTTATTTTTTTGTCTACAAGTTCTTCATCAACAGTTTCGTACCTAACTATTGGTCCTGCAATAATTTGTGGGAATAAAGTAGTATATGTTAAATAGTTGTAAAAACTTTTCTCGCAGGTTACAGTTCCTCTATACACATCAATTATATATGATAGTGATTGGAATGTGTTAAACGATACTCCTATTGGAAGTGGTATGTTCAAAAGTGGTATGTTAAGCCCTGTTATTCCGTTTATGCTTGAAATTATAAAGTCTGCATATTTAAAGAAGAATAATATTAGCAGATTAACTCCTACATCTATCCACAAGTATATTCTTTTTTTCTTTTTGTCTTCCCAGTTTTGATTTATTTTGTTACCACACCAAAAGTCCATAATGGCTAAAACTAGCATTATGGGAATGTACCTTATTTCGCCCCAAGCAAAGAATATAAAGCTTGCTATAATCATTACTAAGTTTTTTACTTTTTTTGGTACAATAAAATATATTAAAAGCATTATTGGTAAAAATATATATAAAAAAACTACACTGCTAAATACCATTTTTCTTCTCCTCTTTTTGCTTAGCTAGATAATATAATTTAAATTATTATTTCATTAGGAATAACAAAACGTTGTATTCCCATATATCCAGGTGCTATTTCATATTTTTGAAATACTACCGTAACTTTTTTATCTTTATTTATATAGAAGTCTTGATATTCATTATCAATTCCAGAGAATCCACCTTCATCTTCAGTAAAGTACATATTATTTTCATAGTCTTCTTCTTGTCTTTGTTGTATTTGTTTTTTTACTTCCATATCTACAATTTCTTTATATTCTGCACCTAGTACATCTTTTAAGCTTAGTTCTGTGCCATTTTGTATATCTATATTATAAAAGTATTGTTCTTGATAAGCAGATGCCATACTCTCGCTTTTTGTAATAACAAAAGATATTATTTTTTTATCTTGATATGTTATTTTGTAATCTATGTTTATTCGTGTAGGTATATAATTATCCATAGAACCACCTGTTTCAAGAACAGCATTTTTATACTCTTGTGCTCTTTGTTTTGCCTCTTCTAATATATCATTTATTTTAGATGATATTTCATAATTTATTCTATTTTCTAGGTCTGTATTTCCTGTGTTTTTTATTGCTGGCACTTTTGCATCAATAAGCTCTGTATCGCTTTCTTCTCTGTATTCTCTAACTGTAAACACCTCTGCTATTTCTCCAATTATTGGCACTTCTTCCATTGCTTTTGCAAAGCTCTCATTTGTATTTAGCAATACTATAAATAACGCAAAAGTTGTGGCCAAAGTGGCTGTTGCAGTTTTTATACAAATTTGTATGTTTTTCTTTTTTATTATTTTTTCTTCGTGTATAGCTCTATTTACAACATAATTTAATTCTTCGGGAATTTTTATAGAATTATATGCTTTTCGGGTTTTTTTTATTGTACTCATACACTACTTTCCTCCAAATCTTTTCTTATTTCTTCTATTGCCTTATATAGCCTAGATTTTACCGTATTTGTATTAGTTTTTGTTATATATGCAATTTCTTCAATTTTTAAATTTTCGAAAAATCTAAGAATAATAACCGTCTTTAGTTTAGGCTTTAGCTTTTGTATAATTGCAAATGTATCTATATTCTCTATTAGCTCATTCTCATTGCTTTGACTTGAAAGTTCATTGGTTATTGTTTCATAATCTATAAAGCTTTTTGTATTTTTAGATGCTTTTATTGCTTCATTTATCAGTATTCTATAAAACCACGTTTTTACATATTCCTCATTTCGTAGCTTGCTTATATTTTCTAGTGATTTTGTTATTGCTTCTTGCACTACATCTAACGCGTTTTCCTGATTTTTAGTATACGTGTATGCTATTCTATATAGTTTTTCCTCATTTTTCTTTATATATTCTACTAAGATTTCTTGAGCTATATGTGTCATTTTTAGTCCTTTCGTTTTTGTGTCCCTTTTGTAATTTTTATTGTGCTATAATTTTATACACATACTCTATGGTAAGTTTATCTTTTAACTATTTTAGATAAGTATTTATCACTTCATTTACTTTGTCACTATCATTAGATACACAAAAGATTACATAATTGTCTTCTATTTTCAATATATTGTTATCTATTTTTCCCACTTCTTCTGGTAAATAGCTCCCAAAGGCCTCTTTTCTTTCTTGTATCCTTGCATCTATTTTTTCTTTTATACTATTCAGATAACTTTTATCCTTTGCCTTTAAAATTACTAATTCTTCACTAGTTGCTCCACTTCCTTGGTATGATACAAATTCTGCTATTTCGTCTGTTGTAAAATTATAGTCATTCATAATCATCTCTGAATCAATTTTTACAAGTTCATCTTCAAAAGCACCACTTTGTAAAATTTTAGTTGCTAAGTCTTCTATATTTATTTGTACAACTTTATTATTGTTTTTAACAAGTATTACTACTAACAATGCTATTGCTACTATTATAACTATTATTGCTATTTTCTTTTTCATTTTTATTCTTCCTTTCTTACTGTGAAAAAATAGGAAATAGTCTACTTTTTTAACATTCCTACACTACTGTATTATATATATTTTTTATCGGAACCAAAAGAGTCAGTGTTTTTCAGCTACGAATTGTTTTTTAGGTAGTCTAACCATTTTTCACAATATTCTACATCTAAATGTATTCCATCTGTGCTTGCATCTTCTGGCAAGTACCCTTGATTATCTACTAGTGCAGATTGTACATCTAAATAAGTTACATTTTCTTCTTTTGCCACTTCTTGAATTAGCTTATTAAATTCTGTCACATTTTTATTATTAAATATTTTGTCACTATCACTTTTGCTCTTAGTCATCGGAATAATGGATTGGATATATATTTTACAGTTTGGTTTTACCTTTTTTATTTCTTCAATCAGTTCCTTATATTTTACTTTAAATACTTGAGGGTACGACCATCCAAGTTCATTTACGCCAAGCATAATATATACGGACTTTATATTTTTATTTTTCATATCTTCTAAAAGAGTAATTTCCTCTCCGTCACTATTCTTTATGAACTTTTTGGTTACTGCTGTATCAACTGCTAGTCCAATATATGAGTAATCTTGAACTTTTTTTAAGCCATTATATAAAATAAGCCCTTGAGTCCTAGAATCTCCTATAAAAGCTACGGTATCATCAAATACTACCTGACTTACACTTGAATTGCTATTTGTTTCGTTTCTTTGCTCGTTTTTAGGCTCATTATCTATGTTTTGACTACTTTCGTCACTTTTATTTACCTCATTTTTGTTTTGTATTAAATTTTGGTTTTCTGTATTTATTTGATTATTTTGTATTGAATTTTGATTTACAATATTATCATTTTCCTTTTTGTCCGAGCTTTTTATTAGTGTTCCTCCTACAATTCCTCCAACTATTAGCAAAAATAAAATAGGAATAAATGATGAAAATAGTTTTTGTCTTGCTTTTTTATTTCTTTTATAATAAGTTCCGTACATTGTATATCTTCCTCTCAAATTGTTCTTTATACTATATTAGATTTATTTACACGCAAAAAAGTTTAAAAAATAAAAAATTTTTTAAACTTTTTTATGCCAATATTAACCTGACTAATCAAATTCTTGCTCTAAGTTTTTTTCACGTAATTTTTTATTAGTATTTTCTTGTGTTATTGCATATATTATTGAAACAACTGGTAAGCCTACTATCATACCCATTATTCCAAATAAACTACCACCTATTGTAATGGCTACTAAAACCCATATACTAGGAAGCCCCATATTTTTTCCAACAACGTGTGGATATATTAAATTTCCTTCTACTTGCTGTAATACTATTATGAATATAACGAATATTAGAGCTTTTATTGGATTAACTGCAACTATAAGCACAGCCCCTATAAAGCCACCTATAAATGCACCAACAATTGGTATAAATGCTGTTATAGCAGTTAGTGCACCAATAGGTCCAGCATAAGGAATATTTAATATAAGCATACCTATAGCACAAAGTGAGCCTAAAATTACTGCTTCTTTAGCTTGACCAGTTATAAAGTTTCTAAAAGAATCTCTTGCTAATCTTGATACTTTTATTATTGAGTCTGCTTTCTCTTCGTTTATTCTTGCATATATAAATTTTTTTGCTTGATTTTTTAATTCTTCCTTATTTGCTAGTATGTATACTGCAAAGATTATTGATATGAAAGCATTTACTATACTAGAAATCAAACTCGAAATTTGATTTATCGTTATGTCTAAAACATTTTTAGATATGTTTACTATGCCACTTTTTAGCGCTTCTGTATCGATTTCTATGTTTTGTATAAAGTTATTTGCCTCTGGAAACTGTTCTGTTATTTTAATTCCCAAATCTTGCAAGCTTTCTAAATAGTTTGGTATATTGCTTATTAAATTTCTAATTACATCTATGAATTGTGGTACAATCAATAATAATATTATTACAAATATTGCTACAACAGTAATAATCGACAAAGCTATTGAAAAAGCTCTTTGTACCCCACTTTTCTTTTTACTTGTTTTTTTCGCATTATTGCTTATTTTTACCTTGCTTGCTTCTGTACTTTGCATCTTCGCATTAGCTTTTGTTTTGCTTTTTTTACCTATGTTAAAAACCTTATTTTCGTAAAATGTCATAAATATGTTTAAAATAAATGCTATCGCTAGCCCCCAAATGAATGGTGATATAATATCTAAAAAGCTTATGCACGCATTCCATACTGTTTTTATGTTAAACAATGCTACTAACAAAATTATTGCAATTACTACTATCTTTAGTATTTGCTTTGCATTTTCTTTTTCTAATTTCATAGAACCTCCCATTTTTATTGACTTATTTCTCTTGTTTATTTTACTATATGTGAGGTTATTTTTCAATATGATTAGCGAAAATAAATAGGCATAGCGCAAAACGTCTTTTAATAGTAATATCAAAGATAGGTTTTATTCTATTGCTTCGATTTGTTCTATGGTAAGACCAGTTATTTCTGCTATTGTATTTATATTCATATTCCTCTCTTTTAGTTTTTTTACAATACTGGCAATTTTTTTCTCTCCATCTTTTATACCTTCTTTGTATCCCATATTACGTACTTCTGCTTCTTCGTGTTCTGCTGATTCTTGCCAATCTGCTAATCTTTGCATTATTTCATCATTACTTATTTC
>CALXRZ010000055.1 GCA_944391015.1 uncultured Clostridia bacterium
TGATATAATTAACATAATTTATACCATAAGTTTTTGTATTTTGCAAGTTTTTTCGTATGTCAAATTTCGACATTTTACTACTTTTACATAGTCATTATTAAGTGCACATTACTCCATTTCTAACAAACAGAATGTGTATTCATACTTTTCTTTATACTCTGTATAAAAATATACCTCTTCTAATTTTTTTGCATTATCATACTTGTCCATTATTTCGTTTGCTATTGTTGTGGTATTAGAATTTATTACCCATAATCGTCCTTTATAATCTGCTAACATATCTAAATTATGCACTACCGTCATATTTGGTCCATAAGCTTTATATGCTTCATCTACGTTCCAATACGCTCCATCAAAGAAGTATTGCTTTACTTCTGGAAAATTTGCAGATACTACAAAACCAGAAGCTTCATTTCCATATACTATAATATCTCCCTCTTCTATATTTGCTTCTAAATATTCTATAGGTTTATCATTGTTTTCATTATAATTTGTGCTGACTAAGCCTATATTTATATATGTAGAAATTGCTATTGTTATTGCTAAAACTATTATGTTTATATATTTATTGCCATATTTGCCCATTAAGTAACTTACAAAGAATATAAATAACCCCGTTATACACAACATATATCGTGCATATAATATTGGTTGTGACATTACAAGTGATATTATCCATATAACAACTAGTATTAGCGCATATGCTCCACAGCTTAAATAAAATGGTTTTAGTCGTCTTTTATCTTTTCTATTTCGTATCCATAAATATATTAAATAAATGCATATTATTCCTCCAAAAGTCCATCCAAGCCATTCTGGTACATATATCATTTTATTTAAGTTTCCTGTAAATTGGAATAAAAACATTTCTATCGGTGTTTCTGGAAAGCTCATTTGTATCCAAAATCCCGCCGATACTTGTTTCATTTGTAAAAATAAGTATACTAGCCAAGGTAAGTACGCAATTATTTGAATTATTGCTGATATTATAAATCTTCTTAAATTTGGTACAAACTTTTTTGCTTTTACCGATTTTCGTACCAAGAATATGAATAGCATTATATTTATTATTGTTGATGCTGCAAGCGAGTAATAATGTGTATATGCCGAACTTAAGCTAAATATAAAAAACAATACCCATTTTTTTGTATTTTTGCCATCACTATTTTTATATATTCTATATGCATATATAGCTGTTAATGTTGTAAGTAGCATAGCTAATGCATACATTCTTATTTCTCCAGAGTACACAAGTGTAATTGGTAGGAAATATGATAAAAATGAAAAAATTAGACCTACTTTTTCTCCAAAGTCTTTTCTTATATGTGTATATCCTAAAATTCCTAAAATACTAATCACTAGCACAGAAAATAGTCTATATGCAATTATTTCATTTCCGAAAAAATATCTTATTATATGTAAAATCCAGTAATAAAGCACAGGATGAACATCGTGCCCTCCTATTGACCAAATATCTGCAAAGCTATGAGCTGATATAGCTACAGAATAAGATTCGTCAAACCATATACTACTCTGAAAGTTCGAAAGCGCTAAAAATATAATACCAATTACTATTATTAGTATATGAGTGCATTTTATTTTATCTTTAAACATCTCTTTTATTTTCTGCATTTTTTAGTTCCTTTCTATAATAAATGGGATAATTTTCATTATCCCATTTTAGAATTTATTTACAAAAGTGGCCCGACCCCTTTTGCAAATTATGCTACATCTTTTATATTTACATTCCTTACGTGCTCTATCTTATCCCAACTTGTGTCTCGTTTAAATAAACATTTGAAGTTTATAAGTAGCCACGAACCTAGGAATAAAGGATAGCAAATTAGTCCCTTTATCATTGGCTTTATTGGCTTCTTTTCAAGTAACATTATTAGTATTGCAGTAAATATTGGGAATAAGAATGTTGGTATTAAATATCTTAATCCGTTTATTATAAAATCTGCTGTAGTCATTCCCTTTGCTGCATACATAATTATATTTAGTACTAACAATAATAATGTTAAAACAAACATTGGTATACTTCCTAAGATGTATAGTAATCCGTCAAAGTTCATCATTGTTTTATTATTTTTTACAGCTGATGCTAATGGTTTTGTATATTCATTCATACATTGTATATGTCCAACTGTCCATCTTGTTCTTTGTTTCCAAGATTGCTTAAATCCAACTGGTTGTTCATCATATACTATAGCATCTGTTGCCCAACCTAGTCTTCTACCTTTTATTATTCTTTTTAATGAAAATTCTATATCCTCTGTTAAGGTGTTTGTATTCCATCCATCAGGCTTTATAACATCAAATTTAACCATAAAACCTGTTCCATTTATTAGTGGTGATAGTCCTAAGTTATACCTTGCCAAATGATAAAATCTATTCATTGTCCAATAAAATAGTGCATACCCAGCTGATACCCAGCTATCTGTTGGATTTTTTATGTCTCTGTATCCTTGTACTACTTCTTCTCCCTGGCAAAGTTTTTTATTCATTGCTTTTAAAAAGTTTTTATCTACTATATTATCTGCATCAAATATACAGAAAGCATCATAAGGTGCATTTTCTTTTATTTTTTGGTCTAAGAACCATTGAAGTGCATAGCCTTTTGTTTTATGCTCTTCATCAAATCTTTTTACTACAATAGCACCACATTTTTCTGCTATTTCTGCTGTTCTGTCAGTACAGTTATCTGCAATAACATAAATATCATAACTATCTTTTGGATAATTTTGCTCTTTTAGACTTTTTATTAAAGCCTCAATAACATTTTCTTCGTTATGGGCTGGTATAATTGCCATAAATTTATTAGTTTTATTTTCTAAAATAGGCTTATCTTTTAATTTAACTAAAGAACAAATACTAATTATAAGTTGATAACCCCAAAATATGGTAAGTAGCCATACTAGTATTTGTTGAATTATATATAAATAATCCATTTTATTCTCCTCTTTTTTATACTAATTATATTTATGCATCTAGCTTGTTTATATTACAAAATTTAGTAATATTTTCCTTTTTGTAATTCCGTACAGTATATATTATACTATTATACTACAAAATATGCAACATTTTTTAAGCAATTTTAAGAATTTATGTTAATTTTAACTTTTTCCTTCTTATGAGTGAAAGGAGATATTTTTAATTTTTTGATGTAGGACTTAAGGTGGGGACCGGCAAGCTTACAGACTGTTAACGTAAGTTTACAGTTTGTGCGATGTTGGGGGTCCGAAAACAAAAAATTAAAAATACCTCCTTTCACTCTAATAATTACATTAAATCATTTTTTACTCAAATATGCTTCCTACTCCAATGCTGTTTCCCCTTAAAAAGTCATTTGCACTCATTTTTCTAGCATTTTCGCCTTGTAATTCTAACACTTTTATTATTCCATCATTTGCTTTTATATATAATCCTTTTTTAGCATCTGAAAATAAAACTGTTCCTGCTCCAATTTCTTTTAGTTTGTAATTATATTCTACAAGTTCTGGAAATTCTTTTTCTAAATCTTTCTCTGATATAACTTCTACTTTCCAAAACTTTATTTTTTTACCATTTATATAGCTATATGCTCCCATTATAGGGTTTAATCCTCTTACTAAATTTTTTATTTGTTCTGCGTTTTTAGTTTCCCAATCTATTTTTGCCATTTCTTTGTTAAGCATTGGAGCAGTTGTAAAGTCTTCGCCTTGTTTTTGTCGTGGTGCTTTTCCCTCTTCTATTAGTTTTAGAGTTTTTACAAGTAAGTCTCCTCCCATAATAGCTAGTCTATCCCACAACTCTCCTGTAGTTTCGTTATCTCCTATTTCCGTTTCTTCCTTTAATATCATATCGCCTGTGTCCATTCCCACGTCCATATACATTGTTGTAATTCCAGTTTTTTTATCTCCATTTAGTACTGCCCATTGTATTGGCGCTGCCCCTCTATATTGTGGAAGAAGTGAACCGTGCACATTTATACATCCTAGTTTTGGAATTTCTAAAAGCTCTTTTGGAAGTATTTTTCCATATGCTACAACGCAAATCACATCTGGTTTTAACTGCTTTATTTCTTCCATAAAAAGATTATTATTTTTTACTTTTAGAGGTTGTAAAACTTTTATTCCTTTTTCTTCTGCAAACTCTTTTACAGGTGAAGCTACTAGCTTCATACCTCTTCCTTTTGGTTTGTCTACATTTGTTACAACTGCTTCAATTTTATGACCAGCTTCGTATACTTTTTCTAGTGATACTCTTGCAAAGTCTGGTGTTCCCATAAAAACTATTTTTAGCATTTTATCACTTCTCTTTCTTAACTAAACCTACTTCTAGCTTATAAATTCTAGTTTTTTTCATCTGATGGTTCTACATATTGTAATGTTCCAGGTATCATATTGTCCACAAACAAAATTCCGTCCAAGTGGTCTACTTCGTGGCATATTGCTTGCGCAAGTAAGCCTTTTGCTTTAATTTTTATTTTTTTACCATTCTCATCTAATGCTTCTGCTACTATTTCTTCTGGTCTAATCATTTTAGCATATTGGTTTGGAAAACTTAAGCATCCTTCTTCTACTTCTTGTTCTCCTTTTGCTTTTATAATCCTTGGATTTACTAATTTTAAAGGACCATTATCATCATATAAGTCTATAACTACAACTCTTTTTAAAATTCCTACTTGTGGTGCTGCCAAACCTACTCCATTATATTTATGCATAGTTTCAACCATATCTTCTAATAGTTCCCTTATTTTATCATCTACCACTTCAACTTCTCTTGATTTTTTTCTTAAGATTTCATCTCCATTTTCTCTTATTACTCTTATTGCCAATTTGTTGCCTCCTTTACATCATATTATTTGGATTTAAATCTATTGTTATTTTTGTACTTTTAGATTTTAATTTTTGAAATTCTTCAAGTACATCATAAATTAAATCTGTTATTTCTTCTCCGAATTTACATTTAATAAGAATACGCCATCTATACTTATTTTTTATTTTGTCAATTGGCGATGGTAGCGCTTTATATAGTATTATGCCTATATTTTCTCTTAATACTCTATTTTTTAGATATTCGTGTATTTTGCTAGCTACATTTGCCACCTCTTGTTCTATAACCGATGTAAACCCAATCAATATTATATCGCAAAAAGGCGGATATTTCAACTGTTTTCTAAGTGATATTTCTGTATTGTAGAACAAATCGTAATCTTGTTTTTTTGCACACTCTATACTAAAATTATCAGGATTATATGTTTGTATTATTACTCTACCTTTATCTTCTCCTCTTCCTGCTCTTCCTGCTACCTGTGTTAATATTTGAAAAGTCCTTTCATTTGCCCTAAAGTCGTCTATGTTTAAGCTTCCATCTGCTGCAATAACGCCAACTAAAGTTACATTAGGGAAATGATGACCTTTTACCACCATTTGCGTTCCTATTAAAATGTCTATATTATCATTTTTAAATTTTTCTAATATCTGCTCGTGCGAATTTTTCTTTGAAACTGTATCAATGTCCATTCTTATTGTGCTTGCATTTGGAAATAGCTTGTTTATTTCGTATTCTAGTTTTTGCGTTCCTGTACCAAAATATCTGATTTGCTCGCTTCCACAGCTTGGGCACTTGGTAACTAATTTTTCTTCATACCCACAATAATGACATTTTAGCCTATTTGTATTTGCGTGGTAAGTTAAATTTATATTACAGTTTTTACACTTTACTGTATATCCACAATTTCTACACATTACAAATGTCGAAAAACCTCTTCTATTTAGGTATAATATGGTTTGCTTTTTATCATTTAAGTTTTTTTGTATTTCTTCATATAATCGTGTGCTAATCATCGATTTGTTGCCTTTTGCTAGTTCTTCTCTTAAGTCTATAATCTCTATTTCTGGCAAACTAGCTTTATTGGCTCTGTTTTTTAATTCTAAAAGCATTATTTCTTCATTTTTTGCCCTGAAATATGTGTCTATATCCGGTGTAGCACTTCCTAAAAGAAGTGGCACATTTGCCTCTTTACACATAAATCTTGCCACTTCTTTTGCATCATATTTTGGTGTCATCTCAGATTTATATGAGCTATCGTGTTCTTCATCAATTATTATTATTCCTAAATCTTTTACTGGTGCAAATATTGCAGAACGTGCTCCTATTACAATTTTGGCTCTTCCTTCATTTATTTTGTTCCACTCATCATACCTTTCACCTATAGATAATTTGCTATGTAAAACAGCTATATTTTCTTTTCCAAATCTTGCAATAAACCTGTTTACTGTTTGTGGTGTTAATGAAATTTCTGGAACTAATAATATACTCGATTTATGTTCATCTAGTGCCTTTTCTATTAACTGTAAGTAAACTTCTGTCTTTCCAGAGCCGGTTACACCATAAAGCAAAAATTCCGAGAACAACATATCGTCCATTGAATCACAAATAGCATTAAAAGCATTTGCTTGTTCTTCAGTTAATTCAAGCTTTGTTGTTCTCTCTATGTTTTTAAATTCAAAAGGGTCTCTTTCTATCTTTTTTTCTATAATTTCTGTATATCCATTTTTGCAAAGAGTATTTACTATTGCTCTTGAGCCATCTGCAAACATTTCTATATCTGATATTAAAGCATCTCCATTTTCTAGTAAAAACTTTAAAATTCGTATTTGTTTTGCAGATTTTAACTTTCCTGCTTCTATGTCAAATTCTATTTCGTCTTCATCTTTTTTTAGTGTTACAAAATTTACGCTTTTTTCTTTTACTCTGTTACTTTCTTTTCTAGTCGAGCCAGGTGGCAACATTAGTTTTAAGCAATCTGCAATATTACAAAAGTACCTTTTAGACATCCACTTTGCCAGTTCAATTTTGTCGCTATTCAAGTACTTTTCTTCTACTTTTGCAATTTCTTTTACTTCATATTCTGTATTTTCTTTTATATTAACAACATACCCTTCTTCTAGTTCTTTTCTTCTAGCAAATGAAACTAATACTCTTGCACCAATTAGCTCTAGTGCATTCTCTTCATATTCGGTTGGAATTTTGTAGTCAAATACTCTATTTAAGTCCTTTGCATTACTTTGTATTATAACTTCTGCTATCATTATTTTTCTCCTTAATTCAAAAATAGTATATCAAAAAAGTTGTTATTTTACAAGAAATTGCTTTGTTAAACACAATAATAATTAGGTATGTAATATGATAATAAAAATTTTAGGTTAGAGTGGGCTTATAAAAAAAGTATGAAAATATGGAATGGAGAGTACTTTAAGTTAGAAATTCTTAAATAATTTTATGGAAAGAGTTCATCTCTGATGGAAGGGTGCCATAAAATTATTTTAGAATTTCTACGAAAAAGTAACTGGACCGACATATTTGAAATACTTTTTTTAGAAGTTTACTCTAACCTGTAGTAGAAATTATATTACATACCTAATTGTTATTGTGTTTAACAAAGCAATTAAAATTCTGCTTCTTTTAAATTATACTCATTATTTATAATTGTCATTATAATTTGTACAGTTTTTTCTAAATTATTATTCTTTATTATGTAATC
>CALXRZ010000056.1 GCA_944391015.1 uncultured Clostridia bacterium
ATGCAAAGATTAGCAGATTGGCAAGAATCAGCAGAACACGAAGAAGCAGAAGTACGCAATATGGGATATAGAGAGGGCAAAGAGGCCGGAATACAAGAAGGAATGAGACAAGGCAGAGAGGCTGGAATAGAAGAAGGAGTAAAGACTGGAATAAAGCAAAGCAAAATAGAAATAGCAAAGAAAATGAAAGAAAAAAATATAGACATTAGTATAATAGCGGAAGTAACAGGATTAACAGAGGAGCAAATTAAATCAATAAAATAGTTATATTTATTGACAACATAAAAATCTTAACATATAATCTAAGAAAAAAGGGGGATAAAAAATGCAATACAAAATTATAGGTCAAACTGTACCAGTAGTAGAAGTAGTATTAAACAATGGAGAAACAATGTATACACAGTCAGGAGGTATGACATATCAAACTGATGGAATATCAATGAAAACAAATGCACGTGGAGGTATAATGAAAGGAATTGGCAGAATGTTTTCAGGAGAATCTTTATTTATGGCAAATTTTACAGCTGAAAGAGATGGAGCAACTATAGCATTTGCAACAACTGTGCCAGGCAACATAATACCAATAAACTTATCAGAAAGACCAAATGGGCTTACAGTACAAAAAGGTTCTTTCTTATGTGCAGAAGATACTGTAGAAACAGCTGTAACATTCTCTAAAAAATTTACAGCAGGATTATTTGGAGGAGAGGGCTTTATATTGCAAAAGGCACAAGGAAAAGGAATGTTATTCTTAGAAGTTGACGGAGACCCAATCGAAAAAGAATTACAAGCAGGAGAAGTTTTAAAGGTAGATACAGGAAATGTTGTAGCATTTGAACCAACTGTATCATATGAAGTTGAAATGGTAAAAGGACTTGGAAATATTTTTCTAGGAGGAGAAGGTTTATTTTTAACTAAACTTGTAGGACCAGGTAAAGTAATATTACAATCACAAAACTTTAGTGACTTTGCAGGAAGAATAATACCATTTATACCAAATAGATGATAGTAAAGAAATTCATAATAAGTAACTTAAATTTGATATATAGAATAATTAACCACATAATAGTATTTCTGTTATGTGGTTTTTTGTGAACCAATCACTAAAAATGTTACGATAATGTTACAAAAATATTAAAAGTATATTACAAATTTTGGTTATGAGTTGAAAAAAAGATATAAATAAGTTTAAATAAATATAAACAAAAAATAAATTTTTTATAAACACTTTAAAAATAAAAATCCTATGTAATAAAACACAAAGGAGGAACAAGAAATGCTTGAAACCCTTGAAGCTGTAGAGAGAGACTGCTAGAGAAAATAACTTTAAAAAATTTCGAAAATATAAAGAAAAATAAAATAGACTATTGAGCGGAAGTGAATAAAATCACTTCTGTTTTGTAGTCTATTTTTTCTTTATATTTCAGAGAATCTTCTATACTGCAAGATTAGATTTATCGTAGAAAACTTAAGGAGGTGAACATAAGAAAATGGAACAATTGAAAATAAATAAAATAGAAAATAAGGATAAATATGCTTAACAGTGAGAATACTAATTAAACTGTATATAAATATTGTAAAAGGAGGAAAAGAAAAATGAACAACAATGAAAAAAGATGGATAGTGTTGTTAGTAGCAGTATTACTAATAGCGGTAATATTGATAGTAGTATTAGTAAATGGAAATAAAAAGGGGGAAGAAGTAGGAGAAGTAGGGCAGAGTACTGAAACTGTAAAAGAAGAAAAATATACAACAAAGCTAAATGACGGAACTAAAGTAAACACATCAGAGGAGTTTAATAGTACAAAAATGTATGGAGAATTAGAAATAAGCAATATACAGTATACATAACAAAATGGCAAAACAGTACTATTAGCAGATGTAACAAATAAAGGAAATACAACACACGAAAACGAAATAGTAAAAATAACGATAGTAGGAGAAAATGGAGAAGAAATAACAACAACAAAACCAGTAATAGGCAAGATGGAACCAGGAGAGACAGTAAAAATAAATGCAACAATAACAGCAGATGTAAGCAATGCAAAAGATTTTAAAATAGAAGCAGTACAATAAAATAAAGTAAAAACAAAAAATCACAAAGAAAGGAGAAGCAAATGAAAAGGCAAGAACTAAAAGGAAGTAAAGAAGCAAGCCAAAACCTAATTTTAGAAAGCAAAAATGAACATACTAGAAAAATAAACTTCAAAACAAATGGTATAACGCTAATAGCATTAGTAATAACAATAGTAATTTTAATAATATTAGCAACAGTAACAATAAACTTTGTATTTGGAGAAAATGGACTAATAGCAAGAGCAGAGCAATCTGCAGAAATGTCAGAAGTAACAAGTATATTAGAAGCGATGGAATTAGCAAAAGCAGAGGCAGCAGTAGATGGAAAAGGAACAGTAGACCCAGATGACTTTTTTGACATACTAGAAAGAGACGAAATAATAGAAGATAAAGACACAGACGTAGTGGACAATGGAGATGGAACATATGATGTAACAACCAAAGGAGACCACGAATTCGAGGTAACAATAACTCCAGGAGGGGACATAGAAATAGAGTACCAAGGCAAAGGCGAAGGACCACGAATAGGCAACATAAATGTGGAGAAAACAACAAATAGTGTAACAATAGAAGTAGAAACAAGAAATGCAGAAGATGCAACATATACATACTCATACAAAAAGAATGGAGAAGAAGAGTGGCAAGAAATAGAGACGAGTAAAAATAATACTTGTACAATAAATGGACTAGAACAAAATGAAATATACAACATAAAAGTAAAAGTAGAGACAGACAAAGGAAGTGTAGAAAAAGAGGTAAATGTACAACTAGGAGAAATGCCAAAGGGAACAATAACATTTGATGACTATGTATGGCAAGGAGATGGAACAGCAAACATAATAGTAAATACAACAGAGACAGGGTATACAATGCAGTATCAAATAGTAAGTGCAAGTGGAACAATAGAAGATGGAAACTGGAATGAAGTAAAAAGTGGAGAGACTATAACAGGGTTAAAATATGGAGACACAGTATATGCAAGATTATGGGATGGAAAAAATGAAAGTGACTATGCAAATGCAACAATAGAAGATGAAGTAGAGCCACAAGTAGAAGTAAGCAAAACAGGAGAAAATGCAAGTAATAGTATAGGAGTAAGTGTAAAAGCAACAGATGGAGAAAGCGGAATGGCAAGCAGTGTAACATACACATACTACATAAAACAAAGTACAGAAGCAGATACAGCATATGTAGCAAAAGCAAGTAATGTAACAGAAAACACATATACATTTACAGGACTGACACAAGGAACAAGCTATGACATAAAAGTAGAAGTAACAGGAGATGTAGCAGGAAATACAGGAACAGGATACTTAAAAGGACAAACAACAGGAAGCATACCAGGAGGAAATGCAGGAGTAGAGCAAGGAGCAATAACATTTGGAACAACAAGTTGGAGCAATAAGGTAGCAAGCATAACAGTAAGCACAAATACAAGCTATAGTATAGAATATCAGGTAAATGGAATAGCAGAAGGAAGCTGGACAAGTATAGCAAACAATGGAAGCATAACCGGATTAAAAGATGGAGACGAAGTATATGCACGACTAACAGATGGAACAAATAAAGGAGACTATGCAAATGCAACAATAGAAGACAAAACAGTACCACAAGGCACAACAATAAGCCTAAGTGGAACAAGTACAGATACAGAGGGAAGTGTAACAGCAACAGTAACCTTAAAAGATAAAGAAAGCGGAGTAAATGTAACAGGAAGCAAATGGGTAATAAACTCATCAAGTGGAAAAATAGGAACAGAAGAAGCAAGTTATACAAATAGTTTTACAGCAGAGCAAGAAAAAATAACAATAAAAAATACAACAGCAGGAACATATTACTTACACGTATTAACAAAGGATAATGCAGGAAATAAATCAGAAACAGTGTCGCAAGCGGTAACAATAAAAGAAGCAAAGAAAGATATAGCAGGAGCAAAAGAAGACGGAACGAAATTTGATGATAATACAGAATTAGAAGATGATGAAGGAAACAAAGTAACAGTTCCAGGAGGATTTGAAATAGCAGATGATAGTGGAACAAGTGTAGAAGATGGAATAGTAATACAAGATGGTAGAGGAAATCAATTTGTATGGATTCCAACAGGAACATATAAAACAAGTAGCGGAAGTAAAACAAACAATCTTAGCAGAAGATCATTTACTTCATCTGGTTCGACACAAGTAAGCGGTGATAATGTAATAGATAGTTATTGTAGAGGAGAAGGATATAGTAGTTCGGTAGCAAGTGGAACAATTGGAAAATTCAAATCTAGTGCAAGTACGTACGGAGGTTTTTACATAGGACGTTATGAGCAAGGACAAGGAAATGTTATAAAGAAAAATGTATCACCTTATGTAAGCATAACAAGAGATGATTCAATGACACAGGCAGAAGCTATAGATAATGGAAGTAGTTTTGTAACAAGCGAGTTGATAAGTAGCTATGCTTGGGATACAGCTCTAAACTTTATATGCCAAAATAATACATATACATTAGCTACAACTACAAGTAGTAGTTATGCTAACCTAGAAACAGATCAAATGTATAATACAGGAATGTATTCAAAAGATAATTACTGTAACATACACGATTTATTAGGTAATGTAGCAGAATGGACGACAGAATGGTCAGATTGGACACAAATTATGTCATCTCCTTGTGTTCTAAGAGGAGGAGACGCTAGTACTACTATACGTTTCTTAAGTTCAGTAGGATATGCAGCAATAAGAGATAGTTATATAGTAGGATATAATGATGGATATCTTGGATTCCGTACACAACTTTATATAAAATAATACTTTAAATTGTAAAATATCTATAAATCAAAAAAGGGGGCACGCTCCCTTTTTTGATTGCATTAAGCACTGATAACTGTTATTCAAAAAAATTCCAGTATTTTCTTGATACAGTTAGCATAAAATGGTATAATCATAGTTGAAAAACAAATGGCTAAATTAGTTTAGCTCAAAAATAGAAAGGAATGAGCACAAAAATGAGCCTAAAAACAAAGGTATATGCTTTTGTTGGACCGTCTGGAACAGGAAAAAGCTATAGAGCACAGCTAGTAGCAAGTGAGCACAACATCCATTATATAATAGACGATGGATTACTAATACACGATAATGATGTGGCTGCGGGAAATTCAGCAAAAAAAGCTCCTACAAAAGTAGAAACAGTAAAAAAAGCAATTTTTATAGATAAAGAAGATAAAAAAAATATGGTAGAAGCTTTAAAAAAACTTAAACCAGAGTCGATACTAATTCTTGGCACATCAGATGGAATGGTAGAAAAAATAGCAGAAAATTTGGGGCTAGAAAAACCGGAAAAAACAATATACATAAATGAGGTCGCAACAGAAACCGAAATGGAAACAGCAAAAAGAATTAGAACAACGGAAGGAAAGCACGTTATACCAGTTCCAACATTCGAAATAAAAAGAGATTTTGCAGGATATATTTTAGACCCACTTCAAATTTTTAAATATAGAAGAAATAACGAACCATATATATCAGAAAAATCAATTATAAGACCAACATTTAGTTATTTAGGCAAATTCACAATATCAGATACAGTATTTAGACAAATAACAGAATATGTTGCTAAGAAAACAGAGGGAATACATAGAGTATCAAAAGTAAGAGTAGAAAATTCTGTTGGTGCTACAAATATATATGTAGAAGTATATGTAGTTTTTGGCTATAATATAGTTAATGTACTAAGAGAATTTAAACAAAAGGTAAAAAAAGAAATAGAAAGACTAACAACAATGAATGTACAAGAGGTGTCTGTATTAGCTAAGGGAATACATATACCAGAAAATAAAATTAAATAAAATGTTATTATTTTTAAAATAATACAGTGGGAGGAAAAAATGTCATTTGTAGTAGCAATCGATGGACCTGCAGGAACAGGTAAAGGAACCGTTACCAAAATTTTATCAAAAAAATTTAAGTTAGTAAATATTGACACAGGAGCAACATATAGATGTGTAACATTAGCTATGCTTAATAAAGGAATTAAACTAGATGAATTAGATAAAATTAAGGAACTTTTAAATGAAATCAAAATTGAAATTGATAGAGAAGATGGAGAACAAAAAATATTTTTAAATGGAGAAGACGTTACTAAAAAAATAAGGAGCAAAGAAGTAACCGAACAAGTATCACAAGTATCTAGCATAAAAGAAGTACGTTTAAGTATGGTAAACCTTCAAAGAAGAATGGCAGAAGGAAAAAATGTTATTATGGAGGGAAGAGATATTGGAACATACGTATTTCCAACAGCAGATGTAAAAATATATTTGGATGCTGATTTAGAGGAAAGAGCTAAGAGAAGATTTAATCAAAATAAAGAAAAAGGCATAAATATGTCTTATGTGGAAATATTAAATAACATAAAATTAAGAGATGAAAATGATAAAAAGAAAGAAATAGGAGCATTAAAAGTTGCTACTGATGCGGAAGTAATAGACACAACAACTATGAGTATAAATCAGGTTGTACGTGAAATAAGCGAGATTATTAGAAAAAAGAAAAAAGATGCAAAAATTCAGAAAAAAATATATAAAGTTAGAGAAGAAACAAAGTGGAAAAAATTTGTTAGGGCTATTGTAAAATTTATACTAAGAACTGCATATAGAATTGCATTTAGAGTTAAGATTACAGGAGAATTACCAAAAGATGGAGCATACATAATTTGCTCAAACCATATAAATTATCTTGATGCTGCTGCAATAGTGTTATTTAACAAAAGAAAGGTAAATTTTGTAGCTAAAGAAGATTTATTTACACACAGTATATTATTTTGGCTTGGACACCTATTTGATGCTATTCCAATAAAAAGAGATATGCAGGATATAGAAGCTATGAAAAGATGCCTTAAAGTATTAAAAAACGGAGAACTATTAGGAATTTTCCCAGAAGGTACTCGTAAAGGTATGGAAAAAAATATGAAAGCTAAAAATGGTGCTGCTTTTATGGCAATAAAGTCAGGTGTAAAGGTAATTCCAACAGGAATTCACGGAACATTTAAACCATTTAGCAAAGTTTATATAAATTACGGAGAGCCAATAGATTTAAGTGAGTACAAAAATCAAAAGGACAAGCTAGATGAAGCAACAGATATTGTTATGACAAAAATTAAAGAGCTTACAGAAAAAGAACCTACAAATTAGGAGAAAAATATGTATAATTATATTATAATTATTCAGACTGTTGACAAAGTAAAAAAAATTGGTCAACAGTCTTTTCTTTTTTAGAATTTTAGGTTAAAATATATATGTC
>CALXRZ010000057.1 GCA_944391015.1 uncultured Clostridia bacterium
CTTTCTGTTACCCAAACTGGGTCTCCACTAAATAATTCGTTGTATTCTGGTGCACGTAAGAATCTTACTAATCTTAATTTTATAATAAATTGATCCATCAATTCTTGTGCTTGCTCCTCTGTTAAAGTACCATTTTGTAAATCTCTTTCTATGAATATATCTAAGAAAGTAGATGTTCTACCTAAACTCATAGCTGCACCATTTTGATCTTTTACAGCACCTAAATATCCAAAGTATAGCCATTGAATAGCTTCTTTAGCATTTGAAGCTGGAACTGATATATCAAATCCATATTTTGCAGCCATAGCTTTTAAATCATTTAGTGCCTTAATTTGGTCACCAATTTCTTCACGATTTCTAATAATTTCCTCTGTAAATTCATCAGTATCCAAAATTTCAAGCTCAACTTTTTTCTCTGCAATTAGAGCATCTACGCCATATAGTGCAACTCTTCTATAATCACCAATAATTCTTCCACGTCCATAACCATCGGGAAGACCAGTTAATAGGTGAGAGCTTCTAGCAGCTCTTATATCTGGTGTATACACTTCAAATACACCGTCGTTATGAGTTTTTCTTAAATTATGATAAATATATTCTGTTTCTGGGTCTACCTTAAAACCATAGCTTTCAGCAGACTTTTCAACTATTCTAATACCACCATTTGGCATAATTGCTCTTTTTAAAGGAGCATCTGTCTGAAGACCTACTATTTCTTCTAAATCTTTATCGATATATCCTGCTTCATAAGCATTTATAGAAGATGGTGTTTTGCAATCTGCATCAAGGACTCCACCATTTTCTCTTTCCTTTTTATAAAGGTCTAATACCTTGTCCCATAATTTTTTTGTTTTATCTGTAGCACCCATAAGGAATTTTGAATCTCCTTCATAAGGTGTATAGTTGGATTGAATAAATCCTCTAACGTCTATTTCTTTTGTCCATTCTCCAGCTTTATTAAAGCCTTCCCATTGCTTAAAATCCATAATAAACCTCCATATTCTAACAATAATTTTACTTATTGTATTTTTATTATTTCGCATATATAAGCATATCATAAAAAGTCTATAATATCAACAAAAAAGTAAAAAATATTACCTATAATATGTTATTATAGATAATATTTTAATAAATATTCTAAAGATGCTTAATCTTCATTTATAATTTTTGCTATTTTATAAATTAGCTTTTGTTTTTCAGGAGTTGTATTTTTAAGAATATCATCAAATTCTGAAGCTAAATAAGTATTAGAATTATTTGATGAACCATTAAGAATACTTCCTTCAGTAATTCCTAAAATATCACAAATTTGGCTTAATCTTTTTAGGCTAATATGTGAACTTCCTCTTTCTATTCTGCTTAAAAATGCGATAGAAACATCTAATTTTTCTGCTAGTTTTTCCTGTGTTAAATTATTTTCAATCCTCGCCTTTTTCAATCTTTCACCGATTATGTTATAATCTAATGCCATTTATATCACCTCTTCCTAAATCTGAAATGAATATAGCACGTATACGAAATAAATTACAGAAACAACAAAGTAAACATATACATATCAAACTTATACTTTTAGTATGTGCAAATAAATAAAATATTATGTATGAATAGACAAATTTACTTGTAAATGCTATACTGAATGAGGGAGGAATGTAATAAAAGATGGATAATGAAGTAAAAAAAATTTTAAAAACAAAGATTATTGGACGAAATATAATTTTCTTTGATGAAATAGATTCTACTCAAATACAAGCAAAAAAATTTGCTGAAAACTGTGTAACAAACGGGACTATTGTTTTAACAGAAAACCAAACGGGTGGCTTAGGAACTCACGGAAGAAAATGGTATTCTGAGAAAAATAAAAATATTGCCTTTACTATAATTTTATATCCAGAGTGCGAGCTACAAAAATTAAAAAATCTTACAAAAGATATTGCAAAATGTGTGGTAGAGGCATTAAATAGAATTTGTAAAATAAAAACAGATATTAAAGAGCCAAATGATATTATGTTAAATGGCAAAAAAATGGGAGGAATATTAACTCAAATAATTACAAAAGGGGAAAATATAAGGTATTTACTTATAGGAATAGGTATAAATGTAAATAGTAAAAGTTTTCCATTGGATTTAGAAAAAATTGCAACCTCATTAAAACAACAAACTAAAAAAGAGTTTTGCAAAGAAAAAATTATAGCAGAGTTTTGCAATGTATTTGAGGAATATTGTATAAGGGAGAATATTATTTGAATATGGAAGAGTAGGTAATTCTTGATTATTAAATGGTAAAAATTAACTATAAAGTCGAAAAATGTCGATAACTTTTTCTTGAATATATTAAAAAATTGTGATAAAATTTGAGCTATAAAAATAAAGAATGGAGGTGAAGAATATGGAAGATAAGATAATGGAAATGCTTCAAGATAATTTTAAATTTATGAAACAGCAATTTAAACAAATCAATGCAAGATTTGCAGAGCAAGACAAAAGATTTGCAAAGCAAGATGCCAAATTTGCAGAACAAGACGAGATGTTTAAGAGACAAGAAGAAAGATTTGCAAAGCAAGATGCCAAATTTGCAGAACAAGACGAGATGTTTAAGAGACAGGAAGAAAGATTTGCAAAACAAGATGCTAGATTCGCAAAGCAGGATGCTAGATTTGATAAGCAAGATCAAAAATTTGATTTGATTCAAGAAGAGTTAAGGCAAATTAAAGAAAAACTTGTTGAACACGATAAAAAATTTGAAGATATTGACAAAAAATTTAGTAAAGTAGATGAGAGATTTGATAAAGTGGACGAACGATTCGGCAAAGTAGATGAGACGCTTAGTGTAATCCACGATTGTGTAGCTAACAAAATTCCAGCATTATTTGACGGGTATCAATCTAATTATCAACTTTATAAAAATCTTCAAAAAAAGACAGAAAAATTAGAAGAACAAGTTAGTTTAAATTCTATAAGAGTTTCTATCTTAGAAGATAAAGCCAAATATAATCCTAATGCTTAAAAATAAAAGTGGTTTCAATCAAATGAAACCACTTTCTTTTAGTAATTTTCTGCATTTACTTCAAAATAGCTTTGTGCGTGTTTGCAAACTGGACAAATTGTAGGAGCTTCTAAACCAACGTGAATATGTCCACAATTTCTACATTTCCAAACTACTATGCTACCTTTTTTAAATACTTCGCCTTCATTAACATTCTCTAATAATTTTTTATATCTTTCTTCGTGATGTTTTTCAACTTCTGCAATACCTCTAAAAGTTGCAGCTATCTCTAAGAAACCTTCTTCTTCAGCTTCTTTAGCAAATTTTGGATACATTTCAGACCATTCGTAATTTTCACCTGCAGCAGCATCTGCTAAGTTTGATTTTGTATCTCCAATTCCTTCTAAGTATTTAAAATGTAATTTTGCGTGTTCTTTTTCATTCTCAGCTGTTTCTAAAAATATTGCAGCTATTTGCTCATATCCTTCTTTTTTTGCAACACTTGCAAAATATGTATATTTATTTCTTGCCTCTGATTCTCCAGAAAATGCAGCTTTTAAATTTGCTTCTGTTTTTGATCCTTTAAGTTCCATAATTATACCTCCTAAAAAATATTTAATTCAGCTAATATAATATTATAAAAGAGTAAAAAAGTCAAGCAAAAGAAAATGATTATTTATATTATCAATTACATAATGAGTATCATATAATAAAATATAAAAAATAAAAAGGGAGGGATATATGGGACTTACTAGACAAACAAAAAATGATATTGATACTTCAAATAGCAAAGTAATAGAAATATCACGGAAAGTATGCATATACTGTAGCAATTGCAGGAAACCCGAATGTAGGAAAATCGACAATATTTAATAATCTTACAGGGATGAAGCAACATACAGGAAATTGGCCTGGAAAAACTGTAGCTAGTGCTGTTGGAGTATGCAAATATAAAAACAAAGAGTTTTTATTAGTAGATATACCAGGTACATATTCAGTAATGTCAAATTCTGAAGAGGAGGAAATTGCAAGAGACTATATCTGCTTTGGCAATCCAAAAGTTACTGTAGTAATATTAGATGCTACTTCACTGGAAAAGAATTTAAACTTGGTATACCAAATAATGGAAATAACAGATAATGTTATAGTATGCGTAAATTTGTTAGATGAAGCAAAGAAAAAAGGAATAAGCATAGACTTTACAGAACTAGAGAAACGATTAGGAGTACCGGTAGTTGGCGTTATAGCTAGAAAAAAGAAAACATTAAATAAGTTAATAGAAACTATAGATAAAGTCTGTAATGAAGAAATAAATCTAAAGCCAAACAAAATAGAGTATCCACCATACATAGAAAATTGTGTGGAAAGGCTAGAAGAAAAAATAAACAAAATGTTAACAAAAGAAAGCAAAAGATTATCAAGATGGATATGCCTTAAATTGATTGATGGAGACCAAAAAATTTTAAGAAGCATAGAAAAAAATCTAAAAATAAATTTAATAAATAATAAAGAGTTAATAAACGAAAAAGAAGAAATTAGCGACATATTAAAATTTAATGGAATAGAACAAAGTGATGTTAAAGACAAAATGATATCAAGCATAATTTTTAAAGCAGAAAGTATCTATAATGACACTGTTAGTGTAACAAACGAAAAATACAACTTAAAAGATAGAAAAATAGATAAAATACTAACATCAAAAATATTTGGAATACCACTAATGCTAACTTTTTTAGGTATCATCTTATGGATAACAATAAAAGGGGCAAATTACCCGTCAGAATTACTGTTTAAAGTGTTTAATGGATTACAAGAAAAACTAGTAAATATCTTCGACTTTCTCCAAGCACCTAGTTGGGTAAAGGGAATATTTATAGATGGAATATATAAAACTTTAACTTGGATAGTAGCGGTAATGTTACCTCCAATGGCAATATTTTTTCCACTATTTACTCTTTTAGAAGATTTAGGTTTTTTACCACGTATCGCATTCAATTTAGATAAATTTTTTAAAAAAGCAGGAAGTTCTGGAAAACAAGCACTCACAATGTGTATGGGGTTTGGTTGCAATAGTTGTGGAGTAACAGGGTGCAGAATAATAGATTCGCCAAGAGAAAAACTAATATCAATTCTTACAAATGCATTTGTACCGTGTAATGGAAGATTTCCACTTTTAATAACTATATCAAGTATATTCATCGGAGGAATATTTGCAAATTCAAATCCTTCACTAGTATCTGCAATTACAGTTTTACTTATTGTATTGCTTGGAATTGTAATGACATTGTTTATATCTAAAATCTTAAGCAAAACAATATTAAAAGGAGAAAGCACGTCATTTATATTAGAGCTTCCACCATACAGAAAGCCACAAATAGGGCAGATACTAATTAGGTCAATACTGGATAGAACACTATTTGTATTAGGAAGAGCAATAGCAATAGCAGCTCCAGCAGGATTAGTAATATGGCTATTTGCAAATATAAGCATAGGAAACATAAGCATATTAAATTATATAGCAAACTTCTTTGAACCATTTGCAAAACTTATGGGACTAGATGGATATATTCTAACAGCATTTATTTTAGGAATACCAGCAAATGAAATTGTATTACCAATAATCCTTATGTGTTATATGGGAAAAGGTAGTTTGGTAAATTTAGAAAATATTTATGAAATAGAGCAAATATTATTGCAAAATGGATGGACTATTTTAACTGCAATAAATGTAATGATATTTACACTTTTACATTTTCCGTGTACTACAACCTTGCTTACAATAAAAAAGGAAACGGGAAGCATAAAATGGACTATAATAGCATTTTTATTGCCTACAATATGTGGTATAGTATTATGTATGGCTACAAATGCGATTTGGAACTTAATTGTGTAAAATTAGCAAAACAAGCCCGACCCCTTTTGCTAATTTCGCTAATTATTAGTTTCTACTAAAATTTTATCTGCATCTTCTTTTCGAATAGCAAGAATAATATTCCTAACTTCATAAGCCATTGGGTCACCAGAAACGCTTTCCATTATAGGTGTTATTTTAGTATTGGGAATTAAACCTAAATCTAATAAACGCCTTTTTATATTGTTTTTACAATTTATTTCCTTTATAACACCAATAGAATTAAGTTTTAAGCTTGATAATGGAATTGTTTGCATATAAAATCATCTCTCTTTCATTTTATTTTATATGAGTATAATATGATGTTTTTTTAAATTTGTTTTGGTAATAAGTATATTTACTAAATTTTTATAAAGTAATATCCAGTAACATATCTAGCAATAAACGTGTCCAAACTCTTGACAAACTCAAAAACTATAATATAATGAGCCTAAAACAAAAAAATACAAATTGAAAGGATGATAACAAATGGAAAGAAAAAGAGGCTTTGAAATAGCAAAAGGCTGGGAAGATAAAGGAATAAACTTACCTATTAGAAAAACAAAATTTTCTGCAGGTTATGATGTAGAAGCAGCAGAAGATACAGTAGTACCAAGTTTCAAAAAAGGTATGGCACCTACTCTTGTAAAAACAGGAATAAAAGCATATATGCAAGATGATGAAGTTCTAATGTTATATAATAGAAGCTCTAATCCAAAGAAAAAAGGATTGATTTTATCAAATAGTGTTGGAGTTATAGATAAAGACTATTATGGAAATGCAGATAACGACGGACATATTATGTTTGCTTTTTATAACGTAAAAGATGAAGACACTGTTATAAAAAAAGGAGATGCAATAGGACAAGCAATATTCCAAAAATATTTAATAACAGATGATGATAAAGCAGAAGGAGAAAGAAAAGGTGGTTTTGGCTCAACTAATAAGTAGAGTTATATAATAATTTGACCAATAAGTAGAAAATAAAATAAAAAATAAAAAGCAGTAACATAGCTGAAAAATGAGGAATTGTGCAATCAAGTCTACATAAAACGGAAGAAAAACCCATAAAAAAGTTAAAAAAAATTTGAACTTTTAAAACTCACCAATCCCAGGCATTTCAGCTATAAATTACATAAAAACGAATGGTAAAAGTTTGTCAATAGTTTTTGAAAATGTCTCAAAATTTTTTAAACATTAGCACTAAAATTTTAATAAAATTAGTGCTAGTGT
>CALXRZ010000058.1 GCA_944391015.1 uncultured Clostridia bacterium
CAGTAGCATAAAGTGATAAATTCAATATACTACGATTTTTTTATAAAACTTTGTTTCACATCATTGACATATATACACCTTTCGAAATTATAATTACTAATATATATTGAAAATCTTGAAAAAAAATGATAAAATAGTTATGGCAAAAAAGCCAAATGTTTACAATCCAAGATTTAAACAATCAGAAAATCTAAATACTCCATAAGGTGCTATAAATGTAAAATAAAAAGCAATAATTAAGCTTATTCGAAAAAAATAGGAGGTAAAATGTTAGAATTAAAGGATATTTGTTTTTCAAGAGATAATAAAAATATTTTGAAAAATGTAAATTTGAATATAGATAACAACAAAATGGTTGTTATTACAGGACCAAACGGTTCAGGCAAATCAACACTTGCAAAAATTATAATGGGAATCGAAAACCCTGATTCGGGAAGTATAATCTTTGATGGAAAAGATATAACAAAATTATCAATAACAGAAAGAGCAAAAATGGGAATTGGTTTTGCTTTTCAACAGCCAGTAAGGTTTAAAGGATTAACAGTAAAAGACTTAATAGAAATATCTGCAGGAAATAGCATTAAGGTGTGTGATGCTTGTGACCTATTAGCAGATGTAGGGCTATGTGCTCAAGAATATTTGAATAGAGAAGTAAATAGTGGACTTTCTGGTGGAGAATTAAAGAGAATAGAAATTGCAATGCTTGAGGCTAAAAAATCAAAACTTACAATATTTGACGAGCCAGAAGCAGGAATTGATTTATGGAGTTTTAATAACTTAATATCAGTATTTGAAAAAATGCACGATGATATAAAAGGTTCAATAGTAATTATTTCACATCA
Source organism: uncultured Clostridia bacterium (assembly GCA_944391015.1). Lineage (GTDB taxonomy): Bacteria > Bacillota > Clostridia > TANB77 > CAG-508 > CALXVA01. Next base: position 843 of record CALXRZ010000058.1, read on the forward strand.
AGAAAGAATATTAAATATTGCGGATGAAATTGTGCTAATTACAAATGGAAAAGTGGAAAAACACGGACCAAGAGAAGAAGTTTTACCACAAATATTTAATAAAGTAAAACCTTGTCATAAACTAGACAAAAATCAAAAATGCAACGAAGGGAGGGCTTAAAGATGGATAAAATAGAAAAGAATTTATTAAAACAAATAGCAGATATTGAAAAAACGCCAATGGGAGCATATAACATTAGAGAAAACGGAAAATTATCAGCTAGAAATACAACTGCGAACATTGATATTGTAACAAAAAAGGACAAGCCTGGAATAGATATAATAATAAAGCCAAATACTAAAAACGAAAGTGTACACATACCAGTAATTTTAACGCAAGGTGGATTAAATGATTTGGTATATAATGACTTTTATATTGGCGAAAACGCAGACGTTGTAATTGTTGCAGGATGTGGAATTCACAATAGTACGTGTGACACTGCAGAACACGACGGAATACATACATTTCACTTAGCAAAAGGTGCAAAAATAAAATACATAGAAAAGCATTATGGAGAGGGAGAAGGCACAGGAGATAGAATACTAAACCCTCAAACTATAATAAATCTTGACGAAAATGCTTCTATGGAAATGGAATCTGTACAAATAAAGGGCGTTACATCTACAATAAGAGAAACATTTGCAAATATGGGTAAAGGAAGTAGTTTAGTAATTTCAGAAAGAATAATGACAACAGGAAAGCAAACAGCAAAAACAATATTTGATGTGAACTTAAATGGAGAGGACTCGAGCGTACACGTGGCATCAAGGTCTGTTGCAGAAGATGACTCTTTACAAGAATTTATATCTAATGTAAAGGGAAATACAAAATGCTTTGGACACGTAGAATGTGATGCAATTATAATGGGAAACGGAAGAGTTATATCAGACCCTAAAATAGAGGCAAACGATGTAGATGCAAGCCTAATACACGAAGCTGCAATAGGAAAAATTGCAGGAGAGCAACTTATAAAACTTATGACACTAGGACTAACAGAAAAAGAAGCAGAAGAACAAATAATAAATGGGTTCTTGAAATAAAATAAGAACTTGACACAGGCTAAATAATTTAAGATTGCAGTATGGTTCACTAGAATCTGGCTGTATTCAACAATAAAAACGTGGATAAGAGGAACAAGCCTTTTATTCACGTTTTTATACTTAAATAAACTTTAGATAAATTAGCATTCTTTTAACATTTTTTTCACAATCTGCACTGCATTGCTGGCTGCGCCTTTACGAATATTATCAGCTACAACCCAAAAGTTTATACCATAATCCACACTGTAATCCCTACGAACTCTTCCAACAAAAACATTGTCGTGTCCAGAAGCATTTATGGCAAGTGGGTATATACATTTTTCTATATCATCTTGTAAAACGATTCCAGGTGCACTAGATAAAATGTTTTTAAGTTCAGTCAAATCAAAATCATTTTCGAATTCTACATTTATAGATTCACTATGTGCATTAAATACTGGAACTCTAACAGCTGTAGCAGTTATCTTTAAGTCAGGCCTTTTCAAAATTTTACGAGTTTCGTTAATCATTTTTTCTTCTTCTTTGGTATAGCCATTGTCTAAAAATACATCTATGTGTGGCAAGCAATTAGAAAAAATGGGATAATTAAATTTTGGTAATTCATAATTTAATTTTGCGGAAGAAAAATTTAGGTCGTTAGAGAGGGCATTTGAATTTTGATTTTGTGAAAACTCTGAAAATTTTTGCATATAGTCTATAATACCATTTTGCAAATCTAATACACCATTTCTTCCAGCACCAGATACAGCTTGATAAGTTGAATATACTATTCTTTTTATTTTGTATTTGGCATCCAAAGGCTTTAAAGCGACAACAGCTTGAATAGTAGAGCAATTTGGATTAGCAATAATACCGTGATTATTTTTGATTTCTTCTGGATTAACTTCTGGTACAACAAGAGGAACATCATTATCCATTCTAAAAGCACTACTATTATCCACTACAATACATCCTTTAGAAGAAGCGATAGGAGCGTATTTTTTTGCAACTTTTCCACCGGCAGAAAAAATAGCATAGTCAAAACCAGAATCAAAAGATAAGTCGTTAAGTTCTTGAACTATGTAATCTTTATCCATAAACCTTAGTTTTTTACCTGAAGAATTTTTAGAGGCAAATAGTACATATTCATCGATAGGAAGCTTTTTTTCCTCTAGCACTTTTAAAACAGTTCTACCAACTAAACCAGTAGCACCAACAACGGCAAGTCTAATTTTTTTCATATATAACATCAGTCCTTTACTTTTTTTATTTAATATATTAAAAAAGTAAAGAATATGTGAAAATTTTTGTAATACTTTTATAAGTAACTAATCTATATAACTAAATCTTGAACCACTTTTCCAGCAATTAAAAGGCCTGCAACAGATGGAACAAAACTAATACTTGCAGGAGTGCTTAAATTAGTTTTTATTGGTTCTTCTTTTGAATATAGTACAGTAAGTTTGGGAATATTTAATTTTTTCAATTCTTTTCTAATAACTTTTGCAAGTGGACAAACCGAAGTCTTAAAAATATCGGTTATTTCAAACATAGTTGCATTTAGCTTATTTCCAGTGCCCATACAGGAGATAATGCGTAAATTATTTGCATAGCAATATTTAATAATCTCTAATTTGGAAGAAACTGTATCTATTGCATCTATAACATAATCAATATGTCCAAATTTACTTGTAATATCAGCCATTACTTCTTCAATATTATCACTAGATACAAACTCCTTAATTTTTATAACATTAGCTAAAGGGTTAATTTTCAAAATTCTTTCTTCTTGAACATCAACTTTATTCTTTCCAACAGTTTTAGTATCAGCAATAAGTTGCCTGTTTATGTTAGTAATATCAACAATGTCTTTATCTATAATGCAAATACTTTGAATTCCAGCTCTAACCAATCCTTCAACTACGTATGAACCTACTCCACCTAAACCAAAAATAACTACATTAGACTTTTGTAACTTTTCTAAGTTTGTTTTACCGATCAAAGCTTCAGTTCTATTAAGCCAATTATTATCCATTTCAAATACCACTCCTTTTTTGCTTAATTATTATAACATAAATGACGAAGAGAGGTCAAAACAGTAAAAATATTTGCCGTCATTTTACAAATGTCATAGATAATAATCTGCTAATATAACTTTTCTAAATCCCTCACAAACCCTTGCAACTTCTGCAAAATGTGATATAATATTATACATATTGGAGGAAAATATGTACAAATTTTTTATATCAAGTAATCAAATTGACAATAAAAAAGTAACAATAATAGGTGAAGATGTAAACCATATAAAAAATGTATTAAGACTAAATACAGAGGAAAAAATAATAATTTGTAATAAAGATACATCTAAAAGTTACATTGCCAGCATTTTAGACATATCAAATGAAAAAGTTGAATGTAATATTATAGAAGAAAACCCATTTACAACTGAATCAAATGTAAATATAGATTTATTTCAGGGGTTACCAAAAAGTGATAAAATGGAATATATAATACAAAAAACTACAGAATTAGGTGTGAAACACATTTACCCTGCAAATTTAGAAAGATGTATTGTAAAAATTGACAAAAAAGATGAAAGCAAAAAAATAACAAGATGGCAAAAAATAGCTGAATCTGCTGCAAAACAAAGTAAACGAGATTTTATTCCAATAGTAGAAAATATTATAAATATTGAAAATATTTGCAAAAACATATTAAAATATGATATTATATTATTAGCTTATGAAAACGAAGAGAGTATTACAATTAAGCAAGAATTGCAAAAAATAAATAAAAACAAAGAACTAAATATTGGAGTAATTGTAGGGCCAGAGGGTGGCTTTACAGAAAAAGAAGTTAGCATTTTAATAAATGCAGGTGCAAAATGTGTAACATTAGGAAAAAGAATATTAAGAACAGAAACTGCACCACTTGTAATACTAAGTGATATTGTGTATGAATTTGAACTTTAGATTGTTAATTGGGGAGGAATGTGATAAATAATGCCTAATAAAAGTAATAATAAAGGAAATAAGCAACAGGGAAAGCATAAAGATAGAACAGATAAAAAAGATCAATACAAAAAAATAGAAGAGCCAGAAAACAATGAAAATCAAAAAAAAGACGTCAAAGAATCAAAAAATAATGAAATGAAAAATAATAAAACAACAAAAAATAAAGAAAAGACCTCTACAGAAAAAAAGATGGAAAATAAAAGCAAAAAAGAAGTAAAAACTGATACAAAAAAGAAAGAGGTTCAAAATTCAAAATCTCAGGACAGTAATTCAAAAAGTAACGAAAAGAAAAATAACGAAAAACTGGATAAAAAAACTTTAAAATTTGAAACTAATAAAGAAACTAAAAAAGACGAAAAAGCTAAAAACGAGAAACCGACATCTAATAATGAAAAAAAATCAAAAGAAAAAAATCTAAAAAATAAGCAAGAGGCAAGCAAGGCCGAGAAAAATGAAACAGAAAATTCAGACAAAACGCAATTACAAGACAAAGAAAATGTTAAGCTTATAAAATTTGAAGAAATAAAAAATATATTTAAAAAGAAAAAAATAGTACCAAAAGAAACTTTGAAAAAAATAAACCAACCAGTATTTTACAATATTTTAATGGCTATAATAGTAATAGTATATTTTATATTCTTAATTTTAGGCTTCAACAATATAGAACATAGTGTATATCAAACAGACTTAAAGGTTTTTGCAATGTGTTCATTACTTATAGCAATAGTTTTATTAGAAAAGGCATATAAAAGCGATAATGGAAAACTTGCAATGTTCGGAATAGAAACTATTTTTATAGCAATAATAACACTTGCACTAATATACATAAACATAATGCTATCAGATAGATATGTAAGCATAGTATTAAGTATTTCATACATTGTGGCAATATACTATGTTATAAAATCTATAATTTTATACATAAGAGGAAGAAAAAAGTACTTTGTGGACGATATGAAGGAAATAATGAAAACAGATGAATAAAAGTATGTATATAATCGTTTAAGGAGGTATGTGTATGCAACTAATAAATATTGGATTTGGCAACATCGTATCAGCAAATAGAATTATAGCTATAGTAAGCCCGGAGTCTGCACCAATTAAAAGAATTGTGCAAGAGGCAAAAGATGATGGTACTGCTATAGATGCAACTTATGGAAGAAAAACAAGAGCAGTTTTAATAATGGATTCTGGGCACGTAGTACTTTCCTCAATTCAACCAGAAACTGTAGCAGGAAGATTAGATAAAGATGAGGGAGACATACAACCAATAACAGAAGAAAAATAGAAAAAGTAGTTATAAAAAATACCATACTTGAAGATATAATTAAATATTAAAAATTTTAATGTCAGAAATAAAACTGATATATTTTGGGAGGTAATGTTATTATGATGGTAAAACCAACTGTAAAAGAATTATTAACAAAAATAGACAATAGATTTGAATTAGTAGTAGTTACTGCAAAAAGAGCAAGACAAATAGCTGATGGAGCTGAGGTATTAACAGATGTTGACGAAGAAGCTCCTGTTACACTAGCAGCAAATGAAATAGCAGAAGGCAAGGTGACTGTATGCTAGTTCTATTATCAGGAGTATCGGGTGCAGGTAAGGACACAATAAAGAAAGAACTAATAAAAAGAATGGAAAATGTAGAGTCTTTGCCATCTTATACAGATAGAGCGCCTAGAGCAAATGATGTTCCAGGAGTAACATACAATTTTGTAAGCACAGAAGAGTTTGAAAGAATGATTAAAGATGGAGAATTATATGAATACTCTGCGCATCACGACCACTATTACGGAACATCAAAAAAATTGTTAAATGAAAAAATTAGCAATGGAAAAATAATAGTAAAAGACATTGAAGTAAATGGTGTGGAAAATTTACTAAAACTATTAAAAAATGATGTAAAAATAGTTACTGTTTTCTTAAGAGTGCCAAAAGAAGAATTACAAAGAAGACTAGAAAATAGAGTAGATAAACCAAGCCTAAAAGAGATACAACTAAGACTTAATAGGTTTGATTATGAAGAATCAAAAATAGGTATGTATGATTACATAATAAAGAATAATAATTTAGAAAAAACTGTACAAATTATAATGACAATTATAAATAATGAGTATAATTT
>CALXRZ010000059.1 GCA_944391015.1 uncultured Clostridia bacterium
ATGGTAGGCTTTATAGTAATGTTAACAGACTGGGTTAGTCGTGCTTTGTTCTGGGGTAGAGGAAGAGATAATGACCGTGAAAGCAGTGGAAACCCTATACTAATGCTTATTGGTCTTATATGTTTAATATTAGCTCCAATTTTCGGTCAACTTATGCAGTTAGCATTATCTAGGCGTAGAGAATTTTTAGCAGATGCTAGTGCTGTGGAACTTACAAGAAACCCAGACGGCTTAATATCTGCTTTACAAAAACTTGATTCTGACACACATCAGTTAAAAACTGCAAATAACTCTACTGCTCATATGTATATTGTCGACCCCTTTAAGGCAAATTTAAAAGATGGTAAGAAAAAGAAAACTAGTCTGTTTTCAACACACCCTTCTATAGAAGACAGAATTGAAGCAATTAGAAATTTGAAGTAAAAAATTTAATGTTAAAATAATCTGAATCAAAATTAACTTTATTGAAGATAGACAGTACATATTTTTTATTTATGTTTCCGTTCCCCCAACGGCATAACAATCTGTAGTAAAAATTACAATGGTTAACTACTATTTCTACCTTTAAGAAAAAACAAGTTTTTTCTTAAAGAGTAATTTTTCCACAGATTGTAATTTGTTGGTCCCCACCTTAAGAACTTCAACATAAATAAAAAAATATATACTGTCTATCTTTAATACTTTATACTGCCTTTTTGAGACTTTTTACTGTATATGCGCAATTGCTTGTTTTTCAATAACTTTACTTGTTACTTATTTTTCTTGTTACACACTTTACTTACCTTACTTACTACTCAATTTCAAACACTCTACAAGCATTTTCATAAGTAGTTTTTGCGATTGTTTCTACTGGAATTTGCCTTACACTTGCAATTTTCTCTGCCATATATTTAACGTTTCTGGAATCGTTTCGCTTTCCTCTATTTGGTTCTGGCGAAAGGTATGGGCTATCCGTTTCAATAAGCATTTTATCCAATGGTACTAATTCTATAATTTCATTAGCATTTTTGGAATTTTTAAATGTAATAGGTCCTGCAAATGAAATATAGTAACCTAACTTAAGTGCTTCTTTTACTAATTCTCTATTTAGTGGGCAACAATGAAACACGCCTTTTTTTATTACTTGATGTTTTTTTAATATTTCTAAAGTATCCATAACTGCTTCTCGTGTATGTATTACAATTGGTAAATTATATTTATTTGCAAGCTCTATTTGCATTATAAATGCTTGTTTTTGTAGTTCTCTTTTTGCCAAGTCTTTTTCCCAGTAATAATCTAATCCAATTTCTCCTATTGCCACAATTTTTTTGCTCTTGTTCTGGTTTTTCTCTTTTAGTTTAATCTCATTATTTAAAATATTATCTTCGCAATTTTTATTACTTTCATCTAAAAGCACTTCTCGGCTTATTAGCTCTTCTAGTGCATTAAGTTCTTTTTCTAATCCCTCTTTACTATCTGGAATATCGTTTGGGGAAATTCCAGAAATGGTGTACATCCAATTATATTTTTTTGCTATTTGTAATGCATAAATTGATGATTTTAAACTATACCCTGCATTTATTAGTTTTGTTACACCAGATGCATAAACCTCATTTATTACTTCTTCTCTATCTTCATCAAATTTTTCGTCATTATAATGTGCGTGAGAATCAAAAAGTTCCATTTCTGCCTCCTTTTTAACTTATCTTTCTTTTATAGTTACAGGATAATTCAATGCAATTTTTACATTGTTTCCAATACCCTGCAATACCAAGATTCTTTCTTTTAGGTTTATTTTTTTCGCATTGCTCTATAGGCACACATATTTATTTCAACTGTAACATTGTTAGCTAAACACAGCAACCACGCTAGCTACTGCATAATCCTTTATATGAGAAATACTAACATCTATACTTTCTAATTTTAAATTATCTGCACTTTTTTCAATATTATTCTTTAGCTTATCCACATTTATTACAGGTTTTCCACTTTCTATGTTTATTACTTCTATGTCTTTCCACATTGCATCTTCTCGTCCAGAAATAAATTCTGAAATTGCCTTAAATATAGCCTCTTTTGCTGCAAAGCGTGCAGCATAATGTTGGTATTTCATTATGCCTGATTTATTGCAATATTCTATTTCGTTTTTAGTATAAATTCTATTTAAAAAGGAGTCTCCCAACTCCTCTATAGATTTTTTTATTCTGTTTACTTCTATTATATCTATACCTGTTGTAACTTTCATTTTGCTCTCCCTTTACGTTTTTTATATAAAGTTTGTACTTTAACAAGTTCTAGCGCTATTTTAAGCTTACATACAATATTGTCAAAATATTTATTACTAATATTGCCAAAACTACAGCTCTAGTTATTTTATTATTTTTGCTTAGTTCCTCTACATTGTGTTTTTTGTATGATACATCATATTCATTTTTTATTTTTGAATATGTAGTCTCTATCCCTAAATTTTCCATCCAAGCTGATTCTAATTTTTTTCCAAATTCCTCATTAGTTATGTCTTGTATCCAGATTTGCTTTGTAAAATTTATTAAACCTTCCTCTGCTTTATTATATTTTGATTTAAAATCATAGTTTAATTTATTTAGCAATATTTTTTTATATAATACTAATATATATGTATACAAGTACTCACTTTCGAACTTTTGAGGTACTATTGTAAAATTAGAAGTATTTATATTTGATGTAAATAGCACTGTGCTTGTAGGTGTAAAACCATATTTTATATATTGATTTTTATAAATCTGTTTCTTTTCATTTAAATTTTCTGTTTTTCTAGCATACTTATCATCTAATATTTGTGAATTAGATGGCTGTACTGAACGATATTTTTCAAATAAATTATCTAAATCCTCTTCATTTGTATTTTCGTTCCAGTCTTTTTGGTCTAAGCAAGCATATGAGTATACAAAAAATTTTTCACTTCCGATATTGGCTTCATTAGTAATGTTTTCAGCTCCTGTTATTTCTTTTATTAAAGCTGTAATATCTTTTACATTTTTAAATGAATTTGACTGTATTTTTATATTTTCGTATTCTTTTAAATTATATGCTATAGAATTTATTTCCCTAAATTTATAGTTAAAGTTTAGCACATCTGAAAAACTTTCACTATTTTCTAGGTTTGTTTTAAATACTAAAAAGCATACGCCAGACTTAAAACATATAATTTTAATTCCTGTTATTTCGAAAAATATACAGTTATCATCATTAACTTTTCCTTGTAAATTTTCTGTAAGTTCATAGTTAAATACGTTGCACTCGTGTTCTGCAAGTAATGTAGCCTTAACTGATGTATCCAATTTATTAAAATCTTTTAAGCCTTGCCTATTAGTTTCAAAAGACCAAAACATATACTCTCTAATGTTAGGAAGAAAATATGTATATAAATGTATGTCCTTTTGTTTGTCAAAGATTCTTAATTTACATTTTTTGTTTCTTAATAAGCCCTGTAAATATTTTTTATATTTTCCCTCTTCTATCATATATGGATAGATAAAATATGTATATTGGTATTTTGTCATAAGTTCCATTATTTCTCCTCCTATGTTTTATTCATCTGTAAAATAGTACAAATTCAAATCTTCTCCTAAGTGCCATTTTCCAATGAATTCTATTAAAATATTGTTATCTAAATTGTATGATGGTGATACTGCAATTTGACCTTTAGAGTCTACTGCTCCCCATAAACCATTTTGTTTAACACTAGCATAACCATAATCGTTTTGCTCTCTTGCCTCATCATAAATATAGTTTACTACAACATTTCCGTTTGCATCTACAAAGCCATATTTGCCATCTTCATTTCTGCTTAAGAAAATTGTATTTCCACTTAATATGTCCTTACTTGTTTTTTCTTCAAATCTAAAATTATAATATTTGTACTCATTGTCTTTTCTTACTCTTAAGTAACCTTTTGATTCATTTACTTCAGATAATATAACGCCAGATAGCTTAACATTTAGACTTGCATCTAGTAAGTCCGATGTGTAATCTTTATTTGTTGCCTCATAAAAATTACTTGTGCTTCTATAAAATATATTAGTATATTTAAAATCTACAACCGTATTTCCACTTGCATCAACTATTCCATAGTTTGAGCTATTTTGTACTATATAATGATTACCCTCAGCATATCTAATAGAATCATATTTAGTATCTATCAATTTTTTTCCATCAGCTATAGCAACAACTCCATATTTATTTCCATCTTCTACTACTGCATTTTCTCCTGCTATAGATATAATGTTATCATAGTCTCCTGCTAAATATTTATTTCCGTCTGTATCTACAATTTCCCAGTTGTTATTTTCGTTTACAATATAGTACTTTCCTCCGCCATATACACTTTTAATATTATCGTATTTTTCTTCTACAGCAACTGTTTTTGTATATGTTATTACACCATATTTATTATTATTGTTTTTTACTATATATCCATCTTCAAATCTGTTTGAAATAGGTATTATTTCTTCATAATTATTATTTATTATAGTAGAACCTACATTATCTATTAGTCCGTACTTTCCGTCTTTTTCTGTAAGTAAACTATTTTCTACTCCTCTTAATGCTACAATAGAGTCGTATTCACAGTCAGCAATTTTGCTACCATTTGTATCTATTAACCCATACTTTCCATCTTTTGAAACTTTAAGTAATCCTGCTTGATACCATAAATTATTACTTTCATCATAATTTTCTATTGCCTCTACTAAATCATAATCAGTAAATAATTCTTCGCCTTTTTCATTTAAAACTTTTGTTTTATATGTATCTTTTTCATAATTAACATCAGTTGTACAAATAAATATAGCTTTTTGATTATCAGGTATCACTATATATTCATCAAAAGTTGGTTCAATTACAATATTTCCTCTTGAATCTATAACTCCCCATTTGCCATCTGTATATACTGGGAAATATCTTAAAGCCACAACTTTTTCTTGTGGGGTATCTTCTGTTTTTAATAGTTCTTTTATACCAATAATAAACATAGCAATTACTGCTATGGCTATTAAAACTGCAAAGACTTTTTTTACATTCAGCTTTTGTTCTCCGTCATACCTTTTACCTCTACTCATAGTGACCTCCAAAAAAGATATTTTTTTACACGTATACTATATCATATTTTTGGGGCTAATTACAACATTATTATGCATTTTTAGCTAAAAAAAGTTGAAAGTTAATGCTTTATATTATAAAAATTATATAGGTTAGAGTAAACTTCTAAAAAAAGTATTTCAAATATGTCGGTCAAGCTGATTTTCATAGAACTTCTAAATAAATTTTATGGCCCCTTTCCATCAGAGATGAACTCTTTCCATAAAATTTATTAAGAATTTCTATATTCAAATCACTCTCCATTCCATATTTTCATACTTTTTTTATAAGCCCACTCTAACCTATTAAAAATTAGTTATAGTCCAAAGCATTAACTTTCAAAAAAATAGCACCTTTCGATGCTATTTTTTACTTATTTTAGCCACAATTACACTCATATCGTCTTTTTGTTTTCCATAATCATTGTCTATTGCCTCTCCAATTATTAAATCTGCTATTTTTTGTGCATCAGTTGCCTCAATATCTTCTAATAAATACTGAACCCACAACTGCTTATTAACATATTCTTTGTTGGAGTCTATTACTCCATCTGTACACATTACCAAAATGTCGCCATCTTGCAAGTCATAGTCATATACCACTAAATCTACATTGTTTAAAATTCCTGTTGGTAGTGACATTGATTTTAGCATTTGAACATTTTTTCCTCTTTTTATGTATGTTGGACAAGCTCCATTTTTTATAAATTCCATATTTCCGTTAAATAAATCTAGTATTTCTATGTCTAATGTTGCATACATATCCTCTTCTGTATTTGCTGATAGTGTAGAATTTATTAGCTTTAATGATACCTCTTTTTCAAAGCCTGCTGACAATAATCTTTCTAGCATTTTTACTGCTATTTTACTACTTTTCATTGCTTCTGGTCCAGAGCCCATTCCATCACTTAATGCTAATAAGTATTTTCCATCTTGCAATTTTATTTGCAAACTACTATCACCAGATACTGGCGAACCCTCCTTAGTTGATTTTGCCGTTCCTATTTGTATATTGTATTTGTCATCAGATATGTATGTAAATTTGCACGTATCTTTATTTAGTCTTAAACCACATATTTGATTTTGTAAAATTAAAGTTTGATTTAGTACTTTATTTAGAATTTTGTTTATTCTTCTTACATCACATTCTGTTCCGTCCATATTATCACATACATCTGTGTATATATCTACAATAAATCTGCCAGAATTTTTTTGTTTTATTTCTATATTTTTTATTTCTATATCTTTTTGCTCTAGTAGCTTTAATATCTCTTGCTTTTGAGTAGCAAACTTGTCCTCTTCATTTTCTATATCATCTGCCATTTTTGAAATAGCTTCAGATACTCCTCTTAATTGCTCTGATATGTTCTTCTTGCTTTCATCTAGTTTTTTCTTCCAAATAAAGTTTATTTTACTTACTCTATATGAATAATTTATGGCTTTTACGATTCTATAAATATCCTCTTTTGCTTGACTTTTAGTATTTTCAAAGCCAACTATATAGTTGTTATTTTTCTCTAATATTTTAACAAATTCTTTTTCTGTAATCACATCATTTTCTAACAAATAATCAAATATATCTGTTATAAGCTGTTCTGTCGGATAATATATTTCTTCATATAGCATATTATCTTCTAAGTCTTCTAAATTTTTCTTTAGTTCTTCCATAAATATATCAATGTTTGCTTTTTCTTGTTCTTTTAGTTCTTTTTCAGAAAGTATTGTTGCAGCAGCTTCGCTGTAACTTTCTGCCATATCATAAATAGTATCTGACATACTATTTAGTTTAAATATAGTATCCTTATTTTCTTCTAAATCTCTTTCTGTTTTTTCAGGTAAAAGTGGTGTGTTTCCTATTAAATCTTCTATATTTATTTCTATATT
>CALXRZ010000060.1 GCA_944391015.1 uncultured Clostridia bacterium
TAGTTCTTCTTTTAACAAACCACAAGCATTTGTATGTAAGTTTGATTTAAAAGAATTGCTACATACAATTTCTGCTAAGTTTTTGTTACTATGTGCTGGCGAAAATTTGTTGGGCTTCATCTCATATAGCTTAACTTTTATTCCTCTTTTTGCTATTTGATATACTGCCTCACAACCTGCTAGTCCTCCACCTATAACTGATATTTCCATTTGTTTTTCCTGCCTTTCTTTGTTTTTATAATAAAATTATATTTAAGAGGCATATACCACAAGTTAATTACCGTGTAGTATATGCCTCTTGCTTAAATCACGTTTATTATTGAATTACGAATAAATGTCCTCATATATTGCCTCGACAATTGTTTGTGGTCCTCTAATTGGTACACTCTTTGACCACTCTGTAACATATGCGTTTTTGATTCTCTCTAACACTTCAAGAACCAAACCCTCAGAAATAATTTCCGGCAAAGCCTCCTCTACTTTTTGATTGGTAAGTATAATTGCCTTTAAACTGATAGCTAATGCACTAGTAATAACGTTAAAGCAAATTACTTGATCGAGGAGTTCTTCATCAATCCTTTCTTTAAGGTACAGGCTTTTGGCAAAATTGTTCAAAAACTTTACCATTTCTGCCTTTTCTTTTGTAATTGTGTCGCTCTCTGTTACTTCCAAGTATTTTTCCAGTATTTTGTCTTTACTCAGTAACATTGTTATTTCGATTCCTGAGATTTTGATGTTGATACTGGTCGCCAAATACCGTATGTCCATAAACGTGCTCCTTTCAGTTTACTACAACAAAAGTTGTGCATATATTATAGCACATTTTTCTCATTTAATCAAATAGTGACATTATATCTTCCCTTGTTAGCTTGTTTATAAATGTAGTTTCTGTAGAAAGCATTGATTTTGCAAGCTCTGCTTTTTTCTCTTGTAGCTCATATATTCTCTCCTCTATTGAGTCTTTAGTAATTAGTTTATATACCTGTACATTTTTCTTTTGCCCAATTCTATAGGTTCTGTCAGTTGCTTGGTTCTCGGCAGATAAATTCCACCAAGGGTCATAGTGTATTACCATATCTGCTCCAATTAAGTTTAAGCCCGTGCCTCCAGCTTTAAGTGATATTAGAAATACTTTTATATCACTGCTATTATTAAATTCTTCTACTAGTTTTAATCTGTCTCCTACTTTTGTTTGTCCAGTAAGTTTAAAATGTTTAATGTTTTCCTTTTTTAGCTCTTCTCCTATTATTTCTAGCATACTTGAGTAGCTAGAAAACAACAAAATTTTGTGTCCAGAAAGTACTGCATCTTTTATTACTTCTATACATTGGTTAAGTTTACTGCTTTCGCCCGTATAGTTAGATATAAATAATGATGGATGGCAACAAATTTGTCTTAGCCTCATAAGTAGTGCTAAAATTTTCATTTGGCTTTTTTCAAACCCGTTTTCTTTTAGTTCTTCGTTTACTTCTCTTTTTGCATTTGCCATATATGATGTATATATTTTTAATTGTTCGTCTTGCATTTCGTTATTGAGTATACTTACAGTTTTATCTGGCAATTCTGTTAATACCTCTTGTTTTGTTCTTCTTAAAATAAATGGTTCAATTAGCATTTTTAGTTTTTTCAAAACCCATTCGTCACTTTCTTTTACAATTGGTACTTCATAAATTTCTTTAAATTTTCTGTAACTATACAAATATCCAGGCATAATAAAATCAAATATAGACCATAGTTCAGATAATGAATTTTCTATTGGTGTTCCTGTTAAAGCAAATCTTGTTTCTGCTTTAATTTCTTTTATTACTTTTGCATTTTGAGTGTTGTTGTTTTTTATGTATTGTGCCTCATCTGCAATTATATACTTGAATGTATAGTTTTGTGCTTTGTATTCTTCTATGTCCCTTTTTAGTAGGTCATATGAGGTTATTACTAAATTATATTTTTCTATATTTCCAATTTGGTTTGCTCTTTCTTCGGCATTTCCGTGAATTACTATGGTTTTAATATTTGGAGCAAATTTGTTTATTTCGTTTTTCCAGTTAAGTGAAAGCGAACTAGGACACACAACAATGCTTGGATTAGGATTTTTTTCCTCTTCTAAATAAGACTGGATTACTGCTAGTAATTGTATTGTTTTTCCAAGGCCCATATCGTCTGCAAGTATTCCACCAAATTTATAGTTGTCCAATGTTTTTAGCCATTTAAAACCTGTTATTTGATATTGTCTAAGTTCAGATGTTAAGCCTTTTGGTAATTCTATTTTGTCTTCTATTTCTCTTTTAGATATTTGATTTACCATTTTTTTGTATTCGTCATTTTTTTCTACATTTGTGTTAAGGTTTTGTATAAGTCTATCCAAATACATTCCTCTTGAAATAGGCATTTCTAGTTCTCCCTCTTGTATTTGTTTGTAACTTATATCTTCGTTTTCTAGTAAACTTCCTATAAAGTCCATTGTTTCGTTTTCTTCTAGTTCTAAAAAGCTTCCATCTTTTAGTCTATGATATTTCTTTTTTAGTTTATATTTTTGCATTATGCTTTTTATTTCTTCTATATTAAAGTCTATTTTTGATAAGTCTATTTTTAGCAAGTCATTTTCAAGTTTTATACCTATGTTTCCTATTTTAGGCTTTTTTATTTCTCTTTGCTTAAATGTATCTGTAGCTAGCACTTCAAATTTGTGCATATATAGCCCAATTTCTTCTGATAAAAAATTATATATTTTTTCTTCATCTGCTAAAATGAGTCTGCCATTTTCTTTATCTAGCATAAAGCCTGTATTTACAAATATATCTAGGTACTCGTTTTCTTTTGCAACATCTCTTGCCACAGATATGTTTGTATCTTTTAATGGATTAAATTCTACGTCTCCATATACAAATTTTATATCTGCTACTATGTAGTTATTTTTGTCGTAATCTAAATATAGTTTTATATATAATTCTTGTGGTACATATTTGTTAATTATACTTTCGTCCAATTTGTCCAATGAAATTTCGTCTTTTAATTTTGGATAAACTAATGAACAAAAGCTTGGCAATTCTTCTCTTTTAAACCTTATTTGTGGAGTATAGTTTTCTCTATACACGCTTAAAAGTTTTAGTATGGTTTCTGCAAAAGTTTTGTCGCATCTATACAATGCTTTTTTAGTAAGCATATATATGTATGATGAGCCCTGCAAAATGTCATAAGAAAATACGTCTATGTTTGGAGTTAAAATATAGTCTCCATTGCTTTCCTGCTCTACTGTAAATTTTATGTCTGGATTATGAGCTTCAAAGACAATTTCTTCGTCTAAGGCATCTCTTTTAAATAAGACTTTTTTGTTTTTTAATACTTCAAAAATTTCGTCCAGCCCAGTGTTAGATATGGTTATATATTCGTTGCTCATAGTTCTCATATATTTTCCATAACTGCCTACAGTTTCATTTGAGTATTTAATAATTTCTGCGTATTTTAAAATAAATTCCAATAGCCCGTGCGTCCTCTTCTCTAAAAGCTGATTTATTGTGCACGAAGCTTAGTTTTGCGCCATATTTGTATTCCTCATTATTTAGCATTCTTTCAAAAAATTCTGGCAAACTTTTTATTTTATATAGCTGACTATCCCCTATTCTAAATTCTGCTTTTAATGTTTTATGAAATGTGTCATATATTAGTTTTGGTTCTATTACTAAATTATTTACTTTGTTTTGAATATTTTTTCCTTTTTCTATTTCATTATGGTAAAAAGTATGTACTAGCTGTTTAAAAACTTTATACTCATCATCTATCCTATTCATTTTGCAAATAGCTCCTTTAATATTTGTCTTTATTTCTTTAATTTTTAACGATTTTCACTAATGAAAAATTATATCACAAGGTCACAAAATTTGCAAATGGGGCCGGGCCCGTTTTGTAAAAATTCATTCTAATTTAATAGTAAGGGTATATATTTTTTATTTTAGTCTTCGGCCCCCAACTGCGTAAAAACTGTAAAAACGAAATTAGAAATTTCGTTTAACAGTTTTTAAACTTGTCGGTCCCCACCTTAAGCACTCCGACTAAACTAAAAAATATATACCCTTACTATTTTTAAACAAATTGCTAAATTGAAAACTTAAATGCAATTTTAGACAAACTTGTAAAATAGGCCCGGCCCCTTTTGCAAAAATTTACAGCTATTTACCTTTTTCCTTTTTTGGCTTGTTCCACGAAATGAAGTCACAACTCTCTGGATTATTTTCGCAAATATAAAATTTTCTTTTCTTTTTTGATTTTCGTACTTGAATTTTTCCTCCACATTTTGGGCAAGGAACATCTATTGTTTCTACAAATGGTTTTGTATTTTTACATTCTGGGTATCCTGGGCAAGCCAAGAATTTTCCAAATCTTCCATATTTTATTACCATCATTCTGCCACATTTATCGCACTTTACATCTGATACTTCTTCTTTTAGTTCAACGTGTTCTAGCTCTTTGTCTACTTTTTCTACTTCCTGTTCAAATGGTCCATAAAACTCACGTATTACTTGCTTCCAGTTTTCTTTTCCCTCTGCTACTTCGTCAAATTCTTCTTCTATTTTTGCTGTAAATTCTACGTTAACTATATCTGAAAAGTTTTCTGTAAGTAATTTGTTTACTACTTTTCCAAGTTCTGTTGGTACTAGTTGTTTTTGTTCTTTTTCTATGTATCTTCTTTCTAGTATTGTGGTAATTGTTGGCGAGTATGTACTAGGTCTTCCTATTCCCTTTTCTTCTAGTGCCTTTACTAAGCTTGCTTCTGTATAACGTGGTGGTGGCTCTGTGAAGCTTTGTTTTGAATCTATTTTTTGCTTTATTACTTCTTGATTTTCTTTCAAATCTGGTACAAATGCCTCTTCGTTTTCGTCTGTTTTTGTGTCTAAAGTTTCAACATATAGTGCCATAAAGCCTTTAAATTTAAGTGATTGTCCACTTGCTCTAAAGTTATATGAATTTACATCAATGTTTGCTGAAATTGTATCATATACTGCTGCACTCATTTGGCTTGCTAAAAACCTATTATATATCAATTTATATAGTTTATATTGGTCTTTAGTTAAGCTGTCTTTTATTTCTTCTGGGTTTAAATCAATATATGTTGGTCTAATACCCTCGTGTGCATCTTGAGATGTTTGCTTTGTTTTATAATATCTATTTTCGTAATATTTTTCTCCATATTGTTTTACAATTTCTGTTTTAGCTGCTGCTCTTGCTTCCTCTGATATTCTAGTAGAGTCTGTTCTCATATATGTAATTAGTCCTACTGTGCCTTTTCCCTCTACTTTTACACCTTCATATAGTCCTTGCGCTACAGACATTGTCTTTTTTAGTGTAAAGCCTAGTTTTCTTGATGCCTCTTGTTGCATTGTGCTAGTTGTAAATGGTGGCGCTGGTGTTCTTTTTCTTTCGCCTTTTTTTACTTCTGTTACAATGTATTTTCCAGTATTTATGTTTTTTAAAATGGCATCTACTTCTTCTTTATTATGAATTTCAAGTTTCTTTTTGTCCTTACCATATAGTTTTGCTATAAAGGTTTTACCTGAGTTTTCATCTAGTAGAGTAGCAAATATATTCCAGTATTCTTCTGGTATAAATTTTTCTATTTCTTCTTCCCTATCTACGATTAGCTTAACTGCTACAGATTGCACTCTTCCTGCTGATAGGCCTCTTCTTACTTTTTTCCAAAGTACTGGACTCATTTTGTAACCCACGATTCTGTCTAATACACGTCTTGCTTGTTGTGCATTTGTTAAGTTCATATCTATTTTTCTTGGGTTTTTCATAGAGTTTTGTACAGTTTCTTTAGTTATTTCATTAAATGTTACTCTGCAAACACTATCTTCTGGTATTCCTAATATATATGCTAGGTGCCACGCAATTGCCTCTCCTTCACGGTCAGGGTCAGTTGCTAGGTATACATGCTTTGCTTTTTTTGCATCTGCTTTTAATGATTTTATTAAATCTCCTTTTCCACGTATGTTTATATATTCAGGCTCAAAGTCGTGCTCTATATCTACTCCCATTTTTGATTTTGGTAAGTCTCTTATATGTCCCATAGAAGCTACAACTTTTGTGTTGCCTCCTAAAAATTTCTTTATTGTATTAGCTTTTGCTGGTGATTCCACAATTATTAACTTATCTGCCATTATTATTTTTAATGATAATATTTATTATCATATTCTCCTTTGCACAGATTTAGGTTTTCTGGATGTACCTATAAACCTTTTTTAACTATTTTTATTGTTATAAAGTAAGCAACAAAAATAGACTATTTATTATATTACCGTACTTTTTTTATTTTTGCAAGCAATTTACACAATTTTCACATAAAGCAGAAAAATCAGTTTTGGGTTATTCCAAAACTGATATGTCTGAAATTATATCATCGACTGATACAGGTGTTACTTTGTTTAACATTAAAATTTCTAATAATCTATCTATTACTTTTTCTTCATCGGATAAATTGTTTACTACTTTTGATTCAATATTAAATTTTTCGCATTTTTCCTTTCTTTTAATAATTTCAATTCCATATTTTCTTTCGCTTTTTCCTGCCAAGTTGTGGGTTTCGTAATATTCAAGTTCAATTTTTTCATCTGTCTTCATCTCTTCTGAATCCGAACAATCAATTACAGTTCTGCCAAAAAAACTCTTTGAATACTCCATTCTTTTTCCCCCTTTCTTGAATAGCGTAC
>CALXRZ010000061.1 GCA_944391015.1 uncultured Clostridia bacterium
ATTGAAGATATTCAAAAATTAAAAGACGAAGCAAATGCTATAAATAGCTTTGGTGGAAAGGCAGAATACTTAGAAGCAAAAGATATAGAAATAAATAATTTGACAAAAACTGTTGCAGGAGTAAGGTTTGATAGACAGGCACAATTTAATCCATATAAATATGCAAATGCACTTGCACAAATATGTAGTGGTCCAAGAATGAAAATATTTGAAGAAACAAAAGCTGTTGATGTTATAGATGAAGATGATTGCTATATAATAAAAACTGAAAATGGAGCAGAAATAAAAACAAAATATTTAATTATAACAACTAAATATCCAATAATTAACATACCGGGATTTTATTTCTTAAAAATGTATCAATCTACAAGTTATGCAGTAGGAATGAAAACTAAAGAAAGAATATTTAATGGAATGTATATAAACTCCGAAAAACCGACTATATCATTAAGAATGGCAAAAGACAAGGAAGGATATGTATTAATTGTAGTGGGCTCTGACCATAAAACAGGAGAAGAAATTGATTTAATTAATGCATATACTAGATTAGAAAAAATAGCAAGAGAAATATATCCAAATGGAGATATAAAATATCATTGGAATACAGAAGATTGCATAACCTTAGACAAAATACCATATATAGGAGAATTTTCTAAAGTATGGGAAAATTGCTTTGTAGCTACGGGCTATAATAAATGGGGAATAACAACTTCAAAAATAGCAGCAGATATAATAACAGACAAAATACTAGGATTTAAAAACGAATATGAAGAAATATTTACTTCAACAAGGGTAGAGCCAATAAAAAATATAAAGGAAGTTGGAAATATGGTAAAGGAAAGTATAGATTCTTTAGTAATAAAAAAATTAGAAATACCAAAAGAAGAAATAAACCAAATACAAAAAGGAGAAGGAAAAATAGTTGAAATTGAGGGGAAGAAAGTGGGAATATATAAAAACGAGAAAGACGAAATATACAAAGTAGCCCCTGTGTGCAAGCATCTAGGGTGTGAACTTACTTGGAACAACTTGGATAAGACTTGGGATTGCCCTTGCCACGGTTCAAGATATGACTATAAAGGAAGACTTTTATATGGACCTAGTGTAAAAAATTTATAATATAAAATAAAAAACTCTTCAAAAAATGTAATTTTGTGTTATTATATATGTAATTCGTAAATATAATAAACCGAAACATTTAGAAGAGTTTTTTGGAGCTGATAAAATGGAAGATAAAATACAGCAATTTAAGCAGTTAATAAAAGAAAGTAATAATATAGTATTCTTTGGAGGAGCAGGAGTATCCACAGAAAGTGGAATTCCAGACTTTAGAAGTAAAGATGGATTATATAACCAAAAATATGATTATCCACCAGAAGAAATACTAAGCCATACATTTTTTATGAAGCATACAGAGGAGTTTTATAAATTTTATAAGGATAAAATGAATTCCTTGAAGTATGAACCAAATATAACTCACATTAGGTTAGCAGAATTAGAAAAGCAAGGAAAATTAAAAGCAGTAATAACACAAAACATAGATGGACTTCATCAAAAAGCTGACTCAAAAACCGTATATGAATTGCACCGGAAGTGTACTTAGAAACTATTGTATGAAATGCCATAAATTTTATGATGCAGAATATGTTTTTAATAGTACAGGCATTCCTAAATGTGAGTGTGGAGGAATAGTAAAACCTGATGTGGTTTTATACGAAGAAATGCTAGATGAGGATACTTTGGAAAACTCGATAATAGCAATATCAAAAGCTGATATGCTAATAGTTGCCGGAACATCGTTAACTGTGTACCCAGCAAGTGGACTTATAAATTATTTTAAAGGAAGAAATTTAGTATTAATCAACAAAGACGCAACGCCTTATGATAAAAGAGCAGATTTAGTAATAAACGAAGCATTAGGAAAGGTGTTTAAGGAGGTAAATATATGGAAAAAAAATTAAAAATAATAATAGCTAATTGCCCACAAAATCATAATTGCCCAGCAGTAAAAGTTTGTCCTGTGGGAGCATTATCACAAGAAGAATTTAATGCACCTAAAATAGATTATGATAAATGCATAAAATGTGGTAAATGTTCAAACTTTTGCCCTAAGAAAGCATTAGTTTTAGAGTAGAATATATTGCATAGGAGAAATTAAATGTATTACACATATATGGTAAGATGTGAAGATAATTCTATATATACAGGAATGACCAACAATTTAGAAAAAAGAATAAAGGATCATATATCAAAAAATGGTGCCAAATATACTAGAGCACATAAGGCAACTAGACTAGAGGCTGCTTGGAGAAGCAAAGACAAATCATTAGCCTGTAAATTGGAATATCAAATAAAAAATTTAAGCAAACAACAGAAAGAGGAACTAATTGATGGAGAAAGATTATCCACATATTTATCAAGGATTGTGGATTGTAGAAGATATAAAAGAGTATGAAATGGAATTTGAATAGGAGAAAAGTTATAAAAAAGCTAGCAATGGAAATTATATTTATATGGGCTTTTACATGATTTTAAAAATAGTGGAGTAATAAAGTTTGTATAAATAGATGAAATAAGTGAAAGATTATATGCTACAAATAGTGAAATATTAAGACGTTCTAGTACATAAAAAATAGTTTATATATTAAAAAAGTAAAAAGATGCTTTATGGTAGTTATGTACGTCTTTTAAGAAGAAAATACAACCAATTAATAAAAATAAGAAAAATGTTTGAAAATATAATTAGACATTGCGTTTGTGAAGAGAATGGAAATTTTTGTAGATATATTGTATTGATAAACAATAAATAATATGATAATATATTACCTATAATAAAAGTGAGGGAAAAATATGAATAATAATACTAAATTGGAAATTGCAGTTGAGATTATAGCTGCCCAAATAGCAATGTGTGCCAAAAATGGATATACTTTAAAGAGTAGAGAAATGCAAACTCTTATAAAAGAGAGAAATGAAATGTATAAAGGAAATAAAATGGTTATAGACAAAATAATAAAACTTTATGGACCAAAAATAAAAAGTGAATATGAAAAGATAACGATAGAGAGGAAATTATAAGAATATGGATAAAATTATAATTCAAGATAAAACATTAGAAGAAGTGTGTCAAGAGTATAAATTAGGAGAAGAAGAAAATAACCGAATAAGTAAAACTATAAATGAAATTATGTTGGAAAGTAAATCTTCTGTGCAACACCCAGTGGCTATTATAGATATAGCACCTCCAGGATCAGGAAAAACAGGATTAAATGGAATGGGATTTAATCAATTTCCAAACAATAATGTCGTTGTAGTTAATAGCGATGAATTAAAGCCTTTTCATCCAAGAATTAATGAGATAGCAAAATTATATCCTCAATATTATACAAAAGTAACAAACCAAGAAAGCAATGTGTGGACGGACAATTTATTTGATAGTGCAGTATCTGGTAGTTATAATATTATTTTTGAAGGAACAGGTAGAAATATAAAGTTATTACAAAAAATGATAAGACAAATGACTAAATACAAAATAGTAATAAGAGCTATGGCTGTAAATGAACTAAACTGTTTAATGTCAATAATAGAAAGATATGAAGGACAAATAATGGAAAAAGGTTGGGGAAGGCTAGTAACATTAGAACATTTTTATAAAGCTTATACTGAAATACTTGAAACAATAAGTCAATTAGAAAAAATGGCAGAAGTAGATTCTATTGAAGTATATATAAGAGGAGACGAACCAACAAAGCCTATAAGAATTTATAGTAATGAAGGTAAAGAATTTTTAAATGCGAGATTCGCAATAATTAAAGGTAGACAATTAGACTTTGATTATGCAACAAGGTATTACGAAGGAACCTTTAAAAAAGAAATACAAGCATTTGGCAAAGATTTATTAGAAGAACAAGAAATTCTAAATAAAATAGCTTCCTTGCATAAAGGAAAAGCAGAATATGAATTATAATAAAAAAGAAGGTAGAATATGAATAACGAGGAAACAATTGAAAGCATAACTAAAAGAGTTGAAGGTGCATCAACTAATTTTGAAAAAACTAATACAGATTTAAAAAGAAGATTTTTAATTTGGAATATAGAATCTTTTAATATTATTGCATCAAAAGTAACTGGAAGTAAGGGAACATTTGGGACAGGATATCCATTTTATGCTTTAGATGAAAATATGGAAGGAACTTTACCCATAATTGAAGAACAAATTAGATATAATAGACAATTAATAAAAGATGGCTTTACTGTTCAAAAATCTATATGGCACTGTAAGCCTTGCCTGGAAGAAAAATACAGTACTATGCCAGATTTAAAGCAAATTTGTAAACCATGTCCCAATATGCTAGATTCTTTAAAGCCAAGAAAAATAATAAATAGGTTACCAGATATGGATTTATGGCTTGTTTGTGAAGATGGAGGAATAGAAAAAGCACAAGAAGAAATGACAAAATTACTGAAGAGCATTGGAATGTGCTCATCTGATATAAATCCTATTGCATCAATAGAAGATGTAGAAAGAATTGCAGATATGCTAAAAGACGGAAAAATGCCGAATACTTTTTTACCAATAGATGCACATATTATAGAATATTCAACAATAAAAAGTTTAATAGAAAAGGTTCCAAACGAATTAAGAAGTGCCAAAGAAAAAGGGACAGTTCCTTATTTACCAATTCATCCGAAGTCTTATAGAAAAGATTGGCAATATGATGATGAAGCATATAATTATATCTATGATTACCTTTCAGCTTTTACTCCATTTAATTTTTCAGAAGAATTACAGCTAACATTAGAAGAAAGTAGAAAAAAAGTAATTTCAGACAATACACCACAGCAACTATTTGATTTCCTATTGGCTAGTGCTACAAAGGCAAATTTTAGAAGATTTCAATCTATAGAATTAGAAAATTGCTTTATGAATAAAGTTATTGGATGGGAAAATCTAAGAAAGAAAGATATAAATTGTAAAAATGAATGTGCTAAAAATGGAAGTGACCTAGAGGAACCAGGTGAAAGATAATCTAATAGTAAAGGAGAAATAAAATATGGCAAAAAGAATTGATTTACATATTCATACAAATATATCAGATGGAGTATTAACTCCAAAACAAGTAATAGACGAAGCAGTAAAAAATGGTGTATCAGTTATAGCAATAGCTGACCATGATACAATAGATGCATATGATGATAATTTATTTAAGTATGCTGAAAGCAAAAATGTAGAAATTATAAATGCAGTAGAAATATCAACAAAAATAAATAAAGCAGGAATTCATGTATTGGGCTATAACTATAACTTAAATGATATGAAATTTAAAGAACAATTATCTAAAATAAGGAATTCAAGACATGATTATTTACGCAATGTTGCTATAAAATTGAGCGAATTAGGGTATATAGTTAACGTTGAAGAACTAGACAAAATAGAAGCCGTTACAAAAGCACATATTGCGTTAGATATTATTAATAATGAAAAAAATAGAGATAATCTAATAAATAATTTTGGACATATTCCAAATAAAGGCGAATTTATAGAAACAATAATGAACGAAAATTGCCCAGCTTATGTAAAAAAAGAACAAATTACACCAAAAGAAGCAGCAGAAATGATTAGAGGGGCAGGTGGCAAAGTCGTTTTAGCCCATCCTGTTGCATATGTGCATGAAGATAATTTAACTGACAAAGATATTCTTAAAATAGTAGAAGATATGAAACCAGATGGA
The DNA here is from genome assembly GCA_944391015.1 of uncultured Clostridia bacterium. Taxonomy (GTDB): domain Bacteria; phylum Bacillota; class Clostridia; order TANB77; family CAG-508; genus CALXVA01. The sequence continues at coordinate 5,733 of CALXRZ010000061.1, forward strand.
ATAGAGGCAAATTATATATATGTAGATAGAAATAATCAAATATTTGATGAAACTAAAAAGTGGAATGAATTCGCAAAAGAGAATAATTTACTTGTAACAATAGGTTCAGATTTTCATAATAAAGATGGAATAAGACCAGAAATAGGACTTATAAACACAAGCCTTATCTTAGAAGATAATATTATTGAAAATATATTAAAAAACTTATCTAAATAATACCAAATTATCAGATTATATATAGAAAATACAGAAAGACTATTAACTAAGAAAATATATGGATATTTAGCCTAGATGTAATGGCCTTTTTATTTAATATATTATTTTTATTCATCATCACAAAGATCTTTGTTAACACGATAAAATTCTACTTTTTTGTATTCTTCACTTATTTTATGAGGTACAAAAGTTAGCATAAGTAGTCCTCCTAACCCAGACTGGATAAGGGATTGCTATTCTTGAAATTTTTTGGAAATTTTTTTAGATAAAAAAATAATTTTTGAAATTTGTTCTTGAAATTTTTTTAGCATTTTCAAGAATTTTAGAGAATTTGATAAAATTAAAAGCAGGTGCTGTAATCTTACAGACATCTGCTTTTTCTCATTTTAGACTTTTTTGAAATTTTCTAGAATTTCTTAAAAAATCCTTTAAACTGGTCGAGGTGACAGGGATCGAACCTGCGACCTCATGGTCCCAAACCACGCGCGCTACCAACTGCGCTACACCTCGATATTTATTCGACGCTATATATAATAACACACTTTTTTGTAATTTGCAAGTTTTTTTTCAATTTTCTATTGAAATTTTTATGAAATAAAAGTATAATTATGAATAGACTTAATTTTATGAAATTTAAGTCACACGCAACTGTAGCTTAGCTGGATAGAGCGTTCGGCTACGAACCGTCAGTCAATAATAGCGAAAGCTATTGATATATGGGCAGTTTGGGAGTTGGTTTTTTGTTTT
>CALXRZ010000062.1 GCA_944391015.1 uncultured Clostridia bacterium
AAAAAAAGATGAACTTGTATATATTTTTTACAATCCATCTTTCAAATATGTGAAATTTTATAAATTATAAAATTGTTGTTAGGAGGAAACCTTTGCTATTACTACATTTTATTTTTTCGTCATAAGAGAACAAAATTGTAATAACCAGCGCTATTAGTGTAATACCATTTTTCTTTTGTTTCTTTTTTTCCCTCCTGTTATTTTTAGTTTATTAACTTGGCGTGAAGTACTACTCGATAATAATTGTTGTCCGCACACGTAGAGAGTGTGAGAATTTTGTCGCTACTTTTTAATTCTACATCAAAGTCAACTTCACTACGTGACTGCAATTCATTTAAAAAACTTTGGTACTCTTCATCGCTATTGAAGTAATTATTTGTATAATATGTTTCTTTTGCTATTTGGTAGACCGAAAAGACTTGATATTCATTTGTTTCCTCTTCTGTTACGTATGTAATTTTTAAATTATCTTTATTTTCATACCATTCTGGTTGTAAAATTTTTTTTAATGAGCCAAACATTGAACCATCTTTTCTATTATGACCATATATAGTTATGTTTTTGTCTTTTCCATTATTAGCAACTCTATAATCTGCAAATGGCCAACCAGCAGCATTATATTCTTTATCTAAACTATGTGATAAATAAAAAGAATTATCTGAGGTTTGTACTACCGGATAATCTATATTTGTATTATTAACAATAATCCAGCCTACGACGTCAGGGTTTGTTTTTTTCAGTTTTTCAAAATCAACTGTAATTACTTCTTTGCTTTCGTCTTCCTCATTATTCTCTTTTTTTACTGTAACTGCTTCTTTTGCTATTTGCATTACTTCATTGCTGTGATTATTTTCTTTTACCCAATTCCATATATATATTCCGCAGGCTAATATTATAACTATTGATATTAACCTAAAAATAGGAATTTTACGTGTTTTTGTCTCTTTTTTTGAGTGTTTGCCTATTGTTTTTGCCATAAAGCCTCCGTTTTTTTCGTATATACCGTAAAAGAGCCCATATAGAGCTCTTTTAATTGTTGTATCTATTATTTACGATTTTTCTTTTTTACTGTATATATTACATTTGCTATAACAATTAGTATTACTGCTCCAATAGCAATATATATATAATCACCTGTTTGAACTATTTCCTCTTCTCTTGGTTTTGTTGTTTCCTCTTCGTCAGTAGGTTCATCTGTATCTGTTGGTTCTTCTGGAGTTGTAGGATCTTCTGGGTCTGTAGATGGCTCTTCTGGAGTCTCTGTCTCTTTTTCTGTAACATTTGCAGCTACTTGTACACTTACATTTTCATAAGTTGCTGTTAAGCTTGTTGTTCCTGCAGTAACACCTGTTATTGTATTATCATCGTTTACTTTTATAACATTTTCATCAGATGAAACTATTTTTAAATTGTCAGGTATAATTTCAACTCCTCCAATGCTTACAGTTACTTTCATTCCTATTGTTGCACCCTCTTCACAAGTTACTGCTTCTGCTGTAATAGCAAGCTCACCTGCTACTGTATTTCCATTTTCGTCAACTCCTGTTGATACATTAACTTCACTTGATGTATTTTCAATTGCAATGTTTTCTTTTCCATCAACTGAATTCATTGTAACGTCATTTGATATATTCATAACTGGTTTATCTTCTCCACTTGTATAAACCACACGAACTGCAGAATTGTTTTCTGATGTTAAAGTTCCTCCTGTTATTGTACAATTTCCCCAGTTATTTACTGCAAAATGGTTTGTACTTGTTAATTCTCCACCAGAAATATTTAAGTCATAACCAGCATAGTTATTTATAACTATTGATGGAGCTGTAAAAGTTCCATTTGTTATATTTAAACTAATCGCTGTTTCTTCTGTTTTGTCAGCATCAGCAATATAGTTACCTATTAAAGATGTGTCTGGAGATTTTGTTGTAAATGTTCCTCCATTTATTGTGGCTTCACTTTCATTTCTAAGTAAATAGTATTCGTCCCCCTCACTGAATGAGCCATTATTTATTGTTAAATTTCCTTTATTATCTATTAAGCTCCAGTTTGCTGAGTCTGTTTGTTCAAATGTTCCATTGTTTATTGTTGTAGTACCTTTGTTTATAATAGCACTCCAAGCTTTTTGTGTATATGTTCCTCCATCAATTACTAAAGTACCATTATTTTCTATAAGTGCATAAGAAGAACCGTCTTTTACTGTAAGTTTTCCTGCTCCTGCAGAATCTTTAATTGTTAATGTTCCTCCCTCTAACACTTTTATTGCTTCACATCCTAATGTAAAGTTTTCAAATGTATGTCCATTTAAGTCTAACACTACTGTTTCTCCGTCTCTAATTATTAAGTCTTGATTTGTGTCTCCTGTAAGTTGTAAATTGTAAACACCGCTTTCGTCTTTAGTTACTGTTACATTGCTACCATCATATCCAATGGTTTCTTCTCCATCAACATAAATTGCTGATGCGTTGTTTTTTAATATTACCGAAAAAATTGCTACTAAAGCAAAAATTAGTAATATTTTTAAAGTTTTTTTCATAAGTTTTCCTCCTTTTTAATTTTTGAAATTTATTGTCGATTTCTAAAAGGAATTATATCATAATGATTTTTTTGGCTTTTTATTTAACCTAATTCGTATTAAACTTTAAAAATATCAATTTGCTTAAATAGTAGCAATTATAAACTATAATTAAATATATACTTTTTTATTTATTCTTCATCTTCATTGTAATTTTCTTTATCGTCTGTTTCATCATATTCGTATTCATAATCTACTTGTGGTTGCACATTATTTGTAGCTATTTGATTATGTCCCATTTTGCTTCTTCTAGGACGAATTCTACTTGCATTTTGTATTGTTTCTGTTAGATTTTCTATTGTTTCTTTTGCTTCTTTATGCTCTCTGTCCATTCTTTTTGCTTCTTCTTTTTTCTCTTCTTTTTTATTTTGCATTGTTTTATTTAAGTAGCAATTTACTTTTTCCATTAAATCTGGCACATAGTCCATCAGTTTATCTATTGCAGATGAATGATTAACTGGCAAAAGTTTTACATTGTTTGGACTAACTACTAGAAAAGCTATTGGGGATATGCTAACACCTGCTCCAGAACCTCCTCCAAATGGTAACCTATATTGAACTTGCTCTTCTTTTTCCTTTTTTGTGTACTCATCTAAAGTTTCTCCTTTAAATTCACTTCCTCCTGCTGCAAATCCAAAGCCCACTTTTGAAATTGGTATTATCACCATATTGTTACTTGTTTCTATTGGTTCTCCTATAATTGTGTTTACATCTACCATATCTTGTATACTATTCATTGCAGTTAGCATAAGCCCTTCTATTGGGTGTTCACTCATATTATCAACTCTCCTTTAATTTGATTTACTGATAATATGTACCATTTTTTCTAATTTATACATTATTTTTTAGCTAATCTGTTATTGGGTCTACAAGTGAACGATTTAGTTCTTCATCATTATCTAATTTTTGATGAGATTCCATCTCTATTTCCTCATCTCCAAGGTTTTCAATAATTTGTTGTAGCTCCTTATTTCCTATTCTATTGTCATCTTGTTTACTACCTAGGACTTTACTTGTTCCTAGTATAGCTATTGTTATAATAATTATAATTAGCACTATTGCTTTTTTATTTTTCATTTTTGCATAAATTCCTTTCTTATTTTATTGTTGTTTCGTAAATTGCTTTGCTTGTATCTTTATAGTAGCTTTTTCCTGCTGGTACAATAATATTAAGGTTTGATTGTATTCCTCCACCTTTGATTATTCCATCAAAGAAGTTTAATGTTAAATTTTCCTTTCCTACTATTGTATTGCTATTATTAGAAGAAATTATTTCAGGACTTGTTGTACTTATATATCCATCATCATTTCCTAATGTTATTGTTCCAGTTCCGCTGTTATTTATTGCATAATTTCTAGATTTTACTGTTCCTGATGTTATAATAATTTCTCCACTTCCTGCATTATTTATTGCTGTACTTGTTCCATTTCCTACACTTGCATCTATTAAGCCACCATTCATTACAATCTTTCCGCCTTTAGAGTTCCACACTGTTGGGTATGATATATCAGCTGATTCTATTCCTCTAATTTCTCCTCCAGATATTGTTATTGTTCCTTCTCCATAGTTTCCAACAGAATTAAGTTTTGTAGATTGTATAACTCCATTTTTTATTGTTATGTTTCCACTTTTATCATTATAAACTGCTCTTTCTAATGTTGCTGTAATATTACCACCATCTATTATTATTTCTCCATTTGAATAATTTCTTACCGTTGGATATGCTTTTCCTGCTGCTATACAACCAGCAATTTCTCCGCCTTTTATTTCCATTGTTCCGCTACCACTGTTTATAAGTGTTGTATTAGCTGTTGATTGTAATGTTCCTGTTGTGATAACTACTTTTCCACTACCAGCATTTTCTATAGTGGCATCTAAGTAAGATGTAAGTGTTCCACTTTCCACATATATATCTCCATCTCCGTTGTTATATACTAGAGTAGGGCTTGATGCTTCAAGTGTTCCACCTTTAATTGTCAAAGTACTATTATCATCGTTCCATATACCAGGGTATTCCTCTCCCTCTATGCTAGTAGCTGAAATTTTTCCTCCTGTAATTGTTATTGTGCCATTTTCGTGATTTCCTATTGTGTTATTTGTAGCATTATTTTCATAGCAACCAGAACTAATTAGCAAATTTCCTATATTGTTTATTCCTAGGTACTCGTTATTTTGTATTATAATTTTTCCTATATCAACTTGACTACTTGACTTTAACTCCAAATTTCCTTTATTTAGAATTGATCCAGTTGTTATTGTTATGTCAAAGTTTTGTAGGTCTAAAACTACATCTTTTTCTTCTGGAATTTTTGCTATAACAGTTTGCTCAAAATCTTTAATAATATTTATAACTGTTTTTTCTCCTTCTGGTACTGCCTCTATAGCACTTGTTAGGGTTGTATATTTAGTATCATTGATTTGTGCCACATATTCCATTACTATATTTATTACTTCAATTGTTTTTTTAACAACTTCATCTGCACCATTTGTTACCTCTATTTCATATATACCATTTTCATAAACTACAAATTGCTCCTGAGCGGTGGTTGGTATATTGTCATATTTTACTAGTTTTTCTTGGTTTAAGAGTTTTATGCTTTTTATTCCGTTTAAATTATCTGTGGCATTAACTATTATCGTTGCACTTTTTGTATTCTCTATTAAATTTAAACTGACTATTAAATCCGAATTTTCATTTTGCTCAGTATCAGCATCACCTGTTAAATTTTCAAAGCTATCAAACAAGCTGTTTATTTGTTCTTGCTCGTTTTCTGTAGCTTCTTCTACCATTTCTTTAGCCTTTTTAGTTGTCTCTATTAAACCTGTTTCTCCAAAAGCACTATCTAACGTTACTGTTGCTAGTATTATCAATATCACTATTGTAATTATTAAAGCTATTAAAGTAATACCTTGTTCTTTTAAATTAGTTTTCATATAGATTCTCTCCTTTTGTTTTTTATATTTTCGCTAGTTAAAGCCTATTTTGGGGCTAAAAATGACAGATTATGTATTACATTTTTTTATACACAATCCATCGCTCCTAATTCTATCTATACATTCTATTTTTCTTAATAAGGTTAGGTCAATTAGCGGTAACGCCTATTATATTTCTTTCATAATAATTTTTCAAGTACTTTTTTAATTTGTAATATTTTTTTAATATTTCTGTAACATTTTTGTAATATTTTTTATAAAAGAGCTACGCGGTAATTATACCACGTAGCTCAAAGGATGTTTTACTTCTGTTTCTTACGTTCGTATGTACTAAGCATTGTTATTGCAGTTAGAGACATAGTTGCAATTACTATTGCAATGTTAAGCATCATACTATCTTTATCTCCTGTTTTCGGAATTTTATATGTGATTTTATTAACTTGTTCAGGAGTGGAATTATTGGTTGCCTGCTTAAGAGTTTCTTCATTAAGAATTCCCTCATTTTGTTCAGTAACTTGAGATTGTACTTTTGGAGTTTCGTTATTACTTTCATTTGTTTCTTTTACTCCAGTAACGTTCCCAGATTTACTTTCATCAAAATTTACTTCATCTTTTTTCTCTTCTGCAGGTACATTTTGGCCCTCATCAGGTTCCTGGGGTTTCTCCTCTTCATCGGGAGTTCCGTCGTCATCTTTATTTCCATCAGGTTCCTGGGGCTTCTCCTCTTCGTCAGGAGTTTCGCTGTCGTCTGTATCTCCACCAGGTTTCCCAGGCTTCTCCTCTTCGTCAGGAGTTTCGCT
>CALXRZ010000063.1 GCA_944391015.1 uncultured Clostridia bacterium
GAAATCCTCATGCACGAGGTCCTTAACAAGAACCTTTGCTGCATCAGGTGCATCCTGATGCAGGCAGATTTCATTCGGCAGAGAGAAAACCTCTACAGAGGCTTGGCTCCAAGCAGAATCGATTGTATCGACCTTCTCCGAAACCAAGAGAATCTGTTTAACTCGATTTACTTCTCGAGTTACCACTACGCTAACATGCTTTTGCCGTTTCATAGTATAAATCTCCTTTCGTACTATACCTATGTTGGTATCGAACGATATTATTATACTACTATTTACATAAAAAATCAATATAATTTTTACAAATAAAATTAAAGAAATTAAAACAGAACTTATTTGTAAAAAAACACCCCCTTCACTAAAAACTAGTGAAGGGGGAAAAGGAGATTACTCTTCCACAAATTTGTAAATGAGAAGAGCATCGGAGCTTGTGCCTCCAAGGTACATGTCTTCCATAAAGGGCTTATCATACTTTAATTGGGTTTTCAACCTGTAGTACGCCTCCTTAATGTTAACCCACTTAACATCCTCGTTGGACTCATCAAACAGAGTTTGAACTCGTCCAAACACAACATGAAAGTTGGCACTGGACTTGGGGTCCAAATGATTTTGTGCCTGTGTGAGCAAAATTGCATCCCTTAAGTGCAAACCGGTATCATGGGCAACAACTTCTTCAGCTACCTGAAGAACATGGTCTTTGATGTTGAAGGACCTAAAAGGTACCTCATAGAACCATTTACCAGTTGCAGGATTGAAAACGGGCACAATAGCTACTTCATTATGCTCGTTAAGCACAATGACAGAAACGACCGGATTAGCTTCGATAATTTCAACATTAAACCGAGTTTTGTTTCGGTCTTGAGATGTATATGTTACATAGGATGCAACATATTCCGGAGTGGTTAACAAGTTTTGCGAGTGGGTAAGCCTGAAGTCTTTCCTCATAATGGTTATCTCCTTTGTAGTATTTTGACCGATTGGGCCGTAGAACAATTATACTCTCATTAATTATAAAAAGCAAGATTTAGTTGACAAAAATTAGTAAAATCAATATAATTATGAAAGAAAAAAAGAGGAGAAAAGTATGAGTGACAAAAAGAAATTTATAAGAAATTTTAGCATAATAGCACATATAGATCATGGAAAGTCTACTTTAGCAGATAGACTTATAGAAATGACGGGTGTACTTTCAAGCCGTGAAATGGAAAGCCAAGTATTAGACAATATGGACATCGAAAGAGAAAGAGGAATAACCATTAAGTCTCAAGCGGTTAAAATGATATATAAAGCAAAAGATGGACAGGAGTATGAACTTAATTTGATAGATACACCAGGACACGTAGACTTTAATTATGAAGTGTCTAGGAGTTTAGCTGCGTGTGATGGAGCAATTTTAGTTGTAGATAGCACACAAGGAGTAGAAGCACAAACTCTTGCAAATGTGTATTTAGCAATAGATAATAATTTGGAAATTTTACCAGTTATAAACAAAGTGGACTTGCCAAATGCAAGACCAGATGAAATAAAAAAAGAAATTGAAGATATAATAGGAATTCCTGCGCAAGATGCTCCTTGTATTTCTGCTAAAACAGGGTTAAATGTGGATGAAGTATTAGAAAGAATTGTAACAGACCTTCCAGCTCCAACAGGAGACGAAAATGCACCATTAAAATGCTTAATATTTGACTCTATATACAATGATTATAAAGGTGCAATAGCATATGTTAGAGTAAAAGACGGAACTGTAAAAGTAGGAGACGAAATATTACTAATGGCTAACAACAAAAACTTTACAGTAACAGAAGTGGGGTACTTTGAACCAGGAACTTATTCTCCATCTGATAAATTAGAAGCAGGAGAAGTTGGGTATATTGCAGCTAGTATAAAAAGTTTATCAGACATTAGGGTTGGAGATACAATTACCTTAAAGGATAATAAAGCATCAAGTCCACTACCAGGATATAAAAAAGTAAATCCAATGGTATATTGTGGAATTTATCCTGTTGATGGTAGTGACTATGAAAATCTAAAAGTAGCTTTAGAAAAACTGCAATTAAATGATGCGGCTTTAGAATATGAGCCAGAATCATCAGGAGCATTGGGCTTTGGTTTTAGGTGTGGCTTCTTAGGACTATTACATTTAGAGATAATAGAGGAAAGATTAGATAGAGAATTTGATTTAAGTTTAATAACTACCTCACCATCAGTTATATATAAAGTACACAAAACAGATGGAGAAGTAATCGAATTATATAATCCATCTGACTTACCACCAACAAGTGAAATTTCATATATGGAAGAGCCAATGGTAAAAGCAGAAATATTAACTCCAAAGGAATTTGTAGGAAATATAATGGAAATTTGCCAAAACAGACGTGGAATATACGTAGATATGAAATATTTAGATGAAAATAGGGTAACTTTAATCTATGAACTTCCACTAAATGAAATAATTTACGACTTTTTTGACCAACTAAAATCTAGAACTAAAGGCTATGCTTCATTTGATTATGAATTTAAAGAGTATAAACGTTCTGACTTAGTTAAATTAGATATACACGTAAATGGAGAAGCAGTTGATGCCCTTTCATTTATAGTACATAAAGACAATAGCTATGAACGTGGAAGAAAAATGGTAGAAAAATTAAAACAGGTAATTCCAAGGCAATTATTTGTAATACCAATTCAAGCAGTTATAGGTGGTAAGGTAATTGCAAGAGAAACTATATCTGCTTTAAGAAAAGATGTTTTAGCGAAGTGTTATGGAGGAGATATTACTAGAAAGAAAAAATTACTAGAAAAACAAAAGCGTGGTAAAAAGAAAATGAGACAAATAGGTAATGTAGAAATTCCACAAGAGGCTTTTCTTAGTGTGCTTAAGCTTGACGAAGAGTAGAATACACGTGAAAGATAAAGGAGAAAAATATGAAGAGAATTGTATTATGTGGAAGTATGAAATTAAAAGAAAAAATATTTGAAATAGAAAAAATATTAAAAAACAAAGGATACGAAGTAGTTACACCAAAAGAGTTTAAAGTGGAAATGACAAAAGGCGATGCGACTAAACTACATTTTGATGAAATTACAAATGAAAAAACAAATATAGTTTTAGCTGTTAATGTAACAAAAAATGAAATAGAAAACTATATAGGACCAAATACATTTGCAGAAATCGCAATGGCATTTTATTTTAATAAAAAGATTTATCTATTAAATGATATTTATGAGCCATATAGAGACGAGTTAGAAGGTTGGAACGTTATTCCTCTAAAGGGAAACTTGGATAATTTGCAAGTACAATAAAAGAAAATTTTTAGATTTAACTAAAAATAATAGTTGATGAGCAAAAATAAACTAAAAAATGACTATAAGCAAGGCTTATACATAAAAAATAGATAGAAAAGTAAAATATTAAATATAATTAGTTTTTTATATATAATAAAAGAATATAATAAATTCTGAAAAAGATTTTATTTAGAAAAGGAAATAAGTATAAATGAAAAATAAAAACTGGGAAAAAGAGAAAAATAAAACAAAAAATAATAATCAAAGAATTAAAAATAAAGAAAATCAAAGTGCAGAAGATAAAAGTTTTGATGACCAAGTAGAAGGTAGAAATGCTGTACTTGAACTTTTAGAGTCAAATAGAGATGTAAATAAAATTTATATATCTGATGGCGAAAAGCACGGCTCTATAAATAAAATTATAGCTATAGCCAAAGAAAAAAAGATTATTATTAACGAAATAAGTAAAGCTAAATTAAATCAAATGGCACAGACAGAGAATAATCAAGGAGTAATAGCAATAGTACCTCCTTTTGATTACTGTGATGTAGATGATATTTTACAAACAGCAAAAGAAAGAAAAGAAAAGCCATTTATTCTAATTTTAGACGGAATAGAAGACCCACATAATCTAGGTTCTATTATAAGAACGGCAGAAACAGCTGGAGTTCACGGAGTTATAATTCCTAAAAGACGTGCTTGCCGGAGTTAATAGTACTGTGGCTAAAGTATCTGCTGGAGCAGTAGAATATATGAAAATAGCAAGAGTAAATAATATAAATGATACAATGGATTATTTAAAAGAAAATGATGTATGGATATGTGGAACAGAAATGAATACAGATAAGTATTACTATGAAGAAGATTATACAGGAGGAATCGGAATAGTAATTGGAAGTGAAGGCTTCGGAATGAGTAGGTTAGTAAAGGAAAATTGCGATTTTTTAGTAAAAATACCAATGAAAGGAAAAATAACATCATTAAATGCATCCGTATCTGCCGGAATTATTATGTATGAAGTTGTAAAACAAAGAAAATAAATTATGTAAAATGGAGAAATATTATGATAGATATAAGAAATAAGCTAATTATAATTATACTAATAATAATTGTTATTTTATTTGTATTAGTTTTTTCAATATTGTATTTTACTACGGATTTATTAAAAACAAATGAAGAACTTTTTTGGAAGTATTTTTCACAATTAAACATTGCTAAAATGGTACAAGATGATACTATTACAAGTCAAGAAAACTTTAAAAAGGCTAATACATATACTTCTGCAGGAGATGCAAAAGTTGTTTTTACTAATGGAGAAACAAGTACGAAACAATTTACATTATCTACTAATGCAAGATATGACTTAAATACAAATAGAACTTCAGCAGATATTACATTAAACAATGGAGAATTAAAATTATTAAGTTTGACATTTGTTAATAGTGCAGATATTTATGGAATAAAATGTGATGATGTATTTGGAAGTTATGTAGGAATACAAAATAATAATTTATCAGAACTAACGGGTAAATACGGTATCTCTGATGTTCCAAATATCATAAATAATGAAGTGTCACTTAGCGATATTTTAGAAACAACGGAATCTAAAAAAGAACATATATCTAATATTTATTTACCAATAATAATGGCACATATAAGCAAAGACAAATATGTGAAGACAAACGAAAAAGTAGAAATAGGTGGAAATACATATAATACAAATGCGTATAAAGTAGAAATTTCGGGAAGTGATATGTCTGCTTTATTAACAGAATGCTTAAATGCATTAAAAACCGATACAGAAACTCTTATGTTAATAAGTGATAAATTATCAAAGCTTGGGTATAGTACTGAACAGTCCGATACCGCATACATTACCACTAAAATAGATGAAATTATGCAAAATATAGAAATTCAGGATAATTTAGTTATAACTGTATATGAAAACGGAGGCAATACCATAAGAATAAATTTTAATTGGCAGAACAATATAAATCTAATATATGATAATGTGGGGAATGATAGCAAAATAAGTTTAGAAATATCATACCAGAATTCTAACAATACGAATACAGATGATGTTATTGATTTAACAACATTAGCAGAAGAATCTAATTGTACTGCCAAAATAGAGGTAAGTAAAAAAGCAGAAGATAGCAATACTACATATAATGTACAAGTGGTACCCAATACTCAAAATGCGGAAAACTATATAGTCGCAGATGTTGTTTTTCAAAAAGAGCAAGATAATACATTTACAAACGAATATAATATTACCATAAATAAACCTAATAGTATAGCTATTACTTACACTAATACTACTTCAAAAGCAGACACAGTAGAAGAAATAGACGAATTATCAGGAAATAATACTGCAATTGCCAATAATTATACTAAAGAAGAATATACAACATTTGTAAAAACTTGGTTTAATATGTTTATAAATAAGTTGGCAGATAAAATGGAAACTCTAGGAGTAGAAGAAATTGCAAATGAGCTGAAAAAAATACAGTTTGAATGAAATTTGTTATATTGAACAGTAGAAATTTGTAAAAAACTCGCATAATATTTTCTTGAGCAAAAATATTATGCGAGTTTTAAAACAAACGAAAACTGTACAAATATTTGCAATTCTAAAACAGAAGAGATAATAACAAAGTTTAAGTACAAATGAAAACTATTCAGAGGAATAATACTATAGCAAAGAAACAATTAAAAGAACTTGAAATAATCAAGAAAAAACTTTAATGAAAAAAATTAAAAAAATTTAAAAAAACTATTGACTAATTCATTACAAGATGGTATTATAATCTCAACTTAAACACTTTTGAAGATGTAAAACTCTCCAACCCGTTGAAAATCAATGAGTTGGAGAGTTG
>CALXRZ010000064.1 GCA_944391015.1 uncultured Clostridia bacterium
GAAGGTCTCAATTCGTACTTTTATTGACCGCTTACCTCTTTTATATGATAACGACCACTGCGACAGCAGTTTAGTACAATTGTTATAACTAATGCTACTAACGTTATTCCTCTTTCTGTTGTGTTGAATTTCATTTTTTGTTCTTTTTTCTTTTTGTTCATTTGTAATTTTCCTCCTCTTCTTATTTTTATTTATATGTAATTTTAAAAATTTAAAATCAAATTTAGTCTTTTAACTTTAGTTTTCTCTATTTTGCGCTTTTTTATTCATTTTATTGTAATTTACTATTTTTATTGTTTTACTTTAATTGCTCTATTGTTATTTTTGTAATTATTTTCTTGCTAATTCTTATTTATTTTCTTTTTGTTGTTTTTGTTTCGTATATTATCGTATTTTATCTTCTACTAGTATTATTCTACAATAACATTCTATTTTTTACAACACATTTTTCTTAATATTTAAATTATGCTCTCTCTTACAGCCTCAACGGTTTTAAGCATTTTTGTTTTTTCACTCCTATCTTTTTTAGTTTCACTTTTTTCTAGTATGATTAAATTTTATACTATCGGTATCATTTTTTCAAGTACTTTTTCTACTTTTATTATTAGTTTTTTTCGCGATTATGACAAAATTGTAATATTTCATAAAATATGATAAAGTATAAATCGGTGATAATAATGAAAGAAAATGAAATATTTAGTACTATAGAAAAAAGTCACGGAAGAATAGAAAAGAGAACGTGTTATGTGTTAAATGAAATAGCATTTTTTACAGATTATATAGCAGAATGGAAAGGATTAAAGAAAATATTTGCAGTAAAAAGAAAAGTAGAAAAAGATGGAAAGAAGACAACAGAAACAAGCTGTTATCTAAGTAGCAAAAATACAACAGCAGAAAAATTATTAAGATATACAAGAAATCATTGGAAGATAGAAAGTATGCACCATATATTAGATGTAACCTATGATGAGGATAAATGCAAATTACTAACACAAAGAGCACAAGAAAATATAAATATATTTAGAAAAATGAGAGTAAGTGTTCATAAAAATCACTTAAAGGATAAAAAGCAAACAGTTAAATCTAGTATGTTTAACTGTTTACTTAATGATAAATTACTATTGGAAGTTATTGGAAATATTACAATTTTGTCATAATCGATGAAATTCCCCTGGGATAAAATAAGAGCTGTTTGTTTTTTACATCCCTTATAATATTTATTTAATTTATATACTTCTATCTTTCTTCTCTTTGGTTTTGCTCTTTTTCCACTTTCTTTACTGTTTGTGGCTTAGCAGCTAAATCCTTTGGATCTAATTTTACATTATCCTTTAATGTTTCTCCTCTTTGTGCTTTACCACTTCCATCATAGTTATCCACTTTCGTATCAATTTTTTGCTGGCTTTTTGCTAATACTGCTTCCAATTTATTTGTAGAATTCAAGTCTAAGTCCAAATCTGTGTCCACATCTTCTTTACCATTTGCCATTCTCCATAAAGCAAATATCGGAGAAAAAACAATTTCTCTAAAACTTAAGCTTGTATCTCCTTCTACAGTTTTTTTCATTATTTTCACCTCATTTTTTAGATGGTGCGTTCATTTTTCCCAAAAATGGGAAATTGGAATCGTCCCACATTTCACATTTCTATATTAACATAATTTTACAGAAAAATCAAGCATTATCCCATATAATCTCTCAATTTTTTGCTTCTGCTAGGATGTCTTAACTTTCTTAATGCCTTTGCTTCTATTTGTCTTATTCTTTCTCTTGTTACATCAAATTGTTTTCCAACCTCTTCAAGTGTTCTTGCTTTTCCATCTTCTAAGCCAAATCTTAGTTTTAATACCATTGCCTCTCTTGGTGTTAATGTGTTCATTACTTCTTCTAGTTGTTCTCTTAAAAGTGTATGCGCTGCAGAATCTTGTGGTGCTGGGCTATCTTCGTCTTGTATAAAGTCTCCTAAATGGCTATCGTCCTCTTCTCCTATTGGTGTTTCCAAAGATACTGGGTCTTGTGCTATTTTTTGTATTTCCATAACTTTTTCAACACTTATTTCCATTTCTTTTGCAATTTCTTCTGGCGTTGGTTCACGTCCGTTTTGTTGTAACAATTGTCTTGATGTACGAATTAGTTTATTTATTGTTTCTACCATATGCACTGGTATTCTTATGGTTCTAGCTTGGTCTGCTATAGCTCTTGTGATAGCTTGTCTTATCCACCAAGTTGCATACGTACTGAATTTAAAACCTTTGTTATAGTCAAATTTTTCTACTGCTTTTATTAAGCCCATATTTCCTTCTTGAATTAAGTCTAAGAAAAGCATTCCTCTACCAACATATTTTTTTGCAATACTTACAACCAGTCTTAAGTTTGATTCAGCTAATTTTTGTTTTGCTTCCTCGTCTCCCTTTAATATTCTTTGTGCTAATTCTGCCTCTTCCTCATAACTTAAAAGTGGTATTTTTCCTATTTCTCTTAGGTACATTCTAACTGGGTCATCTACACTAACTCCCTCTATGTTAGATACGTCCATATCTTCTAATTTTATTTCTTCTACATTTTCTAAATCTTCTATGTCTGGCTCTTCTATATCATCATTTAGGTCAACACCTAAATCTTCAAATGCATCGAATACTTTATCTATTTCTTCTGGGTCAGTATCATCTAGCTCTGTTGCTAATTCTCCATAAGTAATTTTTCCACTTTCTTTTGCTTTTTCTATGATTTTTTGAACTTTATCATTGTTAATAGCTGATTCATTATTTTTTTCAGATTTTGCTACTGGTTTATTGTAATCATTTTTTTCTTGTTTTTCATCTTTAGCTATTGCTTTTTTATTTTCTACCTTTTTTTCTACTTCTTTTGCTTCATCTTTTTCCGACTTATTCATTATTATAAACTCCTTCCTTTCTTTAGACTGATTTTTTATTTTCTTGCATTGCTTTTCTCATAAACTTCAACCTCAGACTGTAATGTGTTAATTACAATCAGCCTAATCTTTATTATTTAACCTTAGCTAACTTTAGTATTACGTCATTTAAGTTTTCTTCAAGCTCGTGTATTTCTTCATTAGTCATATTACTTGTATTTTCTAGTTTTCTTATTATTTCATTTCTTTTATTTACTAATTTTTCTTTATTATATGTAGTAAGTAAATCTTCTATACATTTGTTTATATCTAATATTCCAAAGTCATCTGCCATTATGCCTGATAGATAGTTTATTGCTTCCTCATCATCAAAGCTATCTAATATATTGCTCGTTTTTCCTTGTGCATATAGCTCATAAATTTTAGAAATTATTTTTTTATTTATTTCTGCTTTTATATTATCTACTAAAATTGTGTCTTTTATTTTTTCATAACTTTCTTGTGGATAGTTAACTAATATATATATAACCATTTTTTCTCTTTTTATTATAGATTCGTCAATTTTTTCTGTATTTTCTTTTCGCAAAAGATTTTTTATTTGTGTACTTTCCAAAACTTTTTTATCATTATCTTTTTTATATACTAGTTTATTTACCTCTCCATATATAGCTTCTTTGGAAATTCCATATTCTTTTGAAATTTTGTCTATATATATTTCTTTTTCCATACTGTTATCTACTTTGGATAATATTTTAGCTATTTCATTTAAAAATTTTATTTTGTCATTTACATTTTCAATGTTTAAATTTTGTTTCAAAATTTTTACTTTGAATTCAACAAGTGATATTGCTGAATCTACACACTTTTGAAATCTTTCTGGTCCATATTTTATTACGAATTCATCTGGGTCTTTTGCTCCATATATTTGAAGCACACGAATATCGCACCCCATATTTTGTAGTATTTCTAGTCCTCTTAAAGTTGCTGCTTGTCCTGCACCATCAGCATCATATCCTATTATTACTTGCTCACTATTTTTTCTAAGGAGCCTTCCTTGCTGTTCTGTAAGTGCTGTTCCAAGCGATGCCACAACATTTGTAATTCCTCTTTGATAAAGAGATATTGCGTCCATATATCCTTCTACTATTATTAGTTTTTTGGTATCACCTTTTTTAGCAATATTTAATCCAAATAAATTTCTTCCTTTACTATATACAATGTTTTCTGGCGAATTTATATATTTAGGCTTACTATCATCCAATACTCTTCCACCAAATGCAATAAATTTTCCTGATGTATCTTGTATTGGTATCATAAGTCTTTTTCTAAATCTATCAATAAATTTGCCATTATCTGTTTTATTTACTAGACTGGAAGCTAAAATTTGTTCTTCTGTAAAACCTTTTTGTTTTAATAAATTATATAACTCATCAAAATTACCAGAATATCCTATTAAAAAAGACTTTAATGTTCTATTATCTAGTCTTCTCTTTTTTATATATTCTTGTGCTGGTTTAGATGTTGGCTTATATAGATTTTCGTGATAAAATTTGGCAGCAATTTCGTTAATTTCATAAACTTTTGATTTTAGCATAGCTTTTTTATTATCTTGATAGCTATTATCTAATGTAGGAAGTGTAATATTGGCTCTATTAGCTAGTAATTCTAATGTTTCTACAAAATTTAGGTTTTCTATTTTACTAACAAAATGTATAACATTACCTCCGACTCCACATCCAAAACAGTGAAATATTTGCTTATCTGGTGACACAGAAAAAGAAGGTGATTTTTCCTTATGAAATGGACACAATCCAAAAAAGTTTCTACCACTTCTTTTCAATATTACGTATTGAGATATTACATCAACTATATCGTTACTACTTCTTATTTCTTCAATTAACTCTTCACTATATCTTACCAATTTTTTCTAACCTTTCTTTCATATACTTATTTTATTCGACATAAAGTCTTTAATTCCTTCTTATGATTTTACAGTTTTTACCTACATTTTTTTAGTATTTACTATAAACTTTAGAGGCAACAACAAAGCCGTACCTTTTCGATACGACCTTTATTTTTGTAAATACTATAAATTTTCGCTTGTTCCTGTTCCATTAAATGGAATAAATTTACTTACTATATCTTGATTTATGTCTATATGTTCTTGTGGTAATTTATATTCATCAAATGATATATTTATTTTATTTTCCACTAATTGTTCTACTTCTTCTTGTGAAGCGTGCTCTGCAAGTACTAATTCGCTTACTAATATTTGCTTAGCATTATTAAGCATCTTTTTTTCTCCGGTAGATAATCCTTTTTCTTTTTGTTTAAAGCTTAAGTTTCTAACTACATCTGCCACTTCATATATATCTCCGCTTTTCATCTTGTCCATATTGTCTCTATACCTTTTGTTCCAGTTTTGAGACATTTCTGTTTCATTTTGTCCTAATACAGACATTACTTTTGCAGCTTCATCTTTGCCTATTACATTTCTAACACCAACTTCTTCTGCTTTGTCTGTTGGTACCATTACCTTTACTTCTCCTGGCATTTTGATTATATAATAATTTTGTTTCTCTCCTAATATGTTCTTCTCCTCAATTGCATCAATTGTTCCTGCTCCGTGCATTGGATATACTATTTTGTCACCTATGTTAAACATATAGGTCCTCCTTTCTAAAGTAAATTTTCTATATATGAAGTTAAAGAAAGGGTTTTGTTTCTCTTTTTCAACTACATTTCTATTATACTACAAAAAATGGCAAAAGTCAAAACTTTTACCATTCGTTTTTATGTAATTCTCATTCGTTTATGATAATGTCTTAAGTAATCGGATATGAAAATGTCCCAAACTACAAAAATATATTTGCATTGT
>CALXRZ010000065.1 GCA_944391015.1 uncultured Clostridia bacterium
ATAATTTAAAAAATATGGTCGAAAATATGTGTTGAAATATTTTATTAGCTGTGTTAACATATATGCAAACTATTATAGGAGATAAAACACAATGGACACAAATGAAATTGAAGAAACAAATATAGCAAAAAAGCAAAAAACAAAAGAAAAATTAAAAAAGGCTGGCAAAATTTTTTGGGTAATTCTTTTTAATATAATATTTCCATATTTAATATATTTAATTACAAATTGCAACAATGAGTATTTTTTCCTAATGAAGCAAATACAAATTGAAGCATTAGGAATATTAAATTCTATAATAATATATGAAATAATAATTATATACAGTTTTTATTTTCTATTTAAAGCTATTTTCAAAAAAAGCCTGAGAAGCAATATAGCAATAGCTGTGCTGTTTAACTTAATTTCGATAATATCTTTTTATAAAATACAAGTTGTTGAAAAACCGTTTTTACCAGAAGATATAATGCTAATAGGAAATGCTTTTGAAATTGCTAATTATGGAAATTTAAAAATAGAGCCAATAATAATATTTCAAATATTTTTAACAATTATTTTGCTAGTAATACAGGGGCTAATTACCTCATATACAAAGTACGAAAAAGAACCAAAAAAATTGACAAGAATAATTGTAGGAGTAGTATCAACAATAGTAATACTAGTTGCTTGCTTAGGAAATTGGTCAAATGTAAAAAATTTAGAAGAGGATGATTATGATTATAAAGTTAGCCACTATCATTTTGGTGCTGTAGTTAATTTTTGCAAAAATGTATATAAATTAGTAGAAACACCTGAGTTAGATATATATAGTGAAGAAAGATTAAATCAAATACAAGAACAAAGCAAGGAATACGATATAAATAATGACGAACAAGATAAACCAAATATCATAGTAATTATGGCAGAGTCTTTTTCGGATATAACAGAAGTAGATGGGCTTGAGTTTAGCATAGACCCATTAGAAAATTATAAAAAATTAGAAAAAGAAAGTGCAAGTGGAAAGGCTACAGTAAGCATATATGGTGGAGAAACTTCAACATCTGAATTTGAATTTTTAACAGTAAGTACCAAAAGATTTGTACCACAAGCAGCATATCCATATTCACAGGCAATGAAAGGAAAAACAATATCTATTGTAAGTGTTCTAAAAGATAAAGGTTACTATACAACCTCAATACACCCAAACAAGGGAGGCTTTTACAATAGAGCAAATGCGTATAAAAACTTAGGCTTTGACAACAGTATTTTTATTAACGATATGGAGGATATACAAAACTATTACGATGGCAATGTATCTGATATGGATGTGGCGGAGGAACTAATAAAACAATACGAAAATACTCCATCAGATAATAAATTTATATTTACAGTAACTATGGAATCGCATCTACCATATGTAACATCTAAATATAGCAACAAAGATGTAGAAGTTACACAAAAGGGATTAAACATATCAGAAAAAGATATGGACGAAATACAAGTATATACACAGGGACTATATAACTTTGATAAAGCTTTAAAATATTTAACAGATTACTTTAAAGAAAAGGACGAAAAAGTTATGTCGGTAGTATTTGGGGACCATTTACCAGCCCTTAACTCCATATACAACAATGTATATGGCGAAAGCATAGAAAAATATCAAACACCATATTTAATATGGACTAATTATGAAAAAGAAATAAACGTAGAAAAAAACATATCACTAGCAGGATTAAGCACTCGAGTTTTAGCAAATGCAAATATAGATATGCCGTGGTTTTATGATTATATATATGAATTTTATAAAGAGTATCCTGTATTCGAAAAAAGATTTATTATAGATAAAAACGGAAAAATGTTAGAAGAAGATACAAGTAATGAACTTATTGAAAATTATAATATTATTCAATTTGACATTTTATTTAAGAAAAACATAAAAATAGAGGAATAACAACAATATATTACAACATTATTACGAAAATGTAATGAAAATGTAAAACACATACAACAAGGGCAAAAAACACTAGAGCCACAATACTTTCGGGCAAATCATACTTCTTGTTTTACTTTGACTTAAGTCTAATTTTATGATATTATTCAATTAGAAATAAAGAAGTAGGTGGTTAAATGATTTGCCAGAAAGATATTACTAACTTAAAAACAGATATTGATGAAAAAATTGGGCAAAAAATAATAGTAAAAGGCTCATTAGGAAGGAGTAAATCGTTTGAAAAAGAAGCTACTATAGAGAAAGCCTATCCAAATTTATTTGTGATAAAGTTTGACGAAAATAATAGAAATGTAAGTTATAGTTATACAGATATACTTACTAGAACCATTGAAGTGGATGTATTTGATGGAACAGGATATAGTCCTTTAATTCCTCCAAAAGTCCCAGTAATGGAAGTTTAAATAGCCATAAAATCATTTTTATATTTTAAACAAGAAAAATTCCTAGAAATAGGAATTTTTTTTGAGCTTCTCCATATACATTAAGTAATTAGATTTTTAAGGAGGGGTATAAATGTCTATAGAAACTACCAGGGACAACATATCTGTTAATCATATTATAGGTCAAAAAACAGAGAATTTTATTGCTCAAGGCGATAGCATAATTCCAGATATAAAGCCAGATATATTAAATGATATATTTACAAGTGGAACAGTATGCATTTACAAAAAAGAAATAAATGAGGGGAAAATTAGGCTAGATGGAGGAGTAAACACATACATAGTGTATAGGGCAGATGACGAAAATAATAGTGTAAGGAGCCTTAATGTTAATTTGGATTTTACTCAAATGATAGATATGGAAAATGCTAGCCCAGAGATGAATTTAGATGTAAAAGTATCTTTAAAAAACATAGAATGTAAAGTAATAAACGGAAGAAAAATAAATGTAAAGGCATTTATAGAAGCAGAAGCTAAAATTAGTTCAAATGAGGATATACAAGTAATAAATGGAGTTAACTTAAGTGGAATACAAACCTTAAACAAAAGTTTAAATGTAAACTCTCTAGTCGGAAGAGGAACAGTAAGAACATATGCAAAAGACACACTAATAATTGATAACATAGACAATCTATCAGAAATTATGAAAGTGGATTTAAACATACTAAATAAGGATATAAAAGTAAGTTACAATAAAGTGCTTGCAAAAGCAGACTTAAACGTAAAAATTCTATATCTTACTGAAGATAATAGAATAAATTCTGTTCAAAGTACAATACCGGTAATGAGCTTTATAGACATTGAAGATGTAACAGAAGATGACTCGTATAATACAGAATATGAAATAAAGAACTTGGTTATAAAACCTAATAATGTAGACGAACACTCAATATATGTAGAAGTTGAATTAGAGGTATCTTGTGAAGTCTATAAGAACCAAGAAATAAATCTTATACAAGACCTATATAGCCCAAAAACGAACGTATCATTTACACAAAAACAAATAAATGTAATGGAAAGGAGAGAAAATGCTCAAAATACATGTAATATAAGAGAAAGACAAATGTTACCAGAAATTGGAGCAAATAAAATTTATGATGTAGAAACATCTGTAACTATTACAAAACAAACTTTATTAAATGATAGAATCTTATACGAGGGAGAAGTAACTTTAAATTATATATTTAACGAAGGGAACGGAATTAGTACAAAGAAAACCACCATACCATTAAACTTTAGTATGGACTTTAAAGGAGTTAATCCAAACTCAAATATAACTACTAATATGGAAATAAGTACTCAAGACTTTGTAGTAACTACAGATGGAGAAATAGAGGTAAAAATTGATATAATGTTTAATGTTACACTAGTAGATACTGTAGAGATAAATATAATCGACGACATAAACGAGGAAGAAAATAGGGGAAACAATACTTGCAGTTTGGTAATATATTATGCAAAAGATGGAGACACAATTTGGAAAATAGCTAAGAAATTTGGAAGTACAATGGAGGAAATTATAAGGATTAATGGAATTGAAAATGAGAATAAATTAAATATAGGTCAGCAGTTATTTATTCCTAGATATAATGGATAAAATTTTTAGTAGATATCGAATAAAGCTGCCAAAACTAGATAAGATTAAATATAATAAAAATTCTAGAAAATTTTTAAGCATAATCGCAATACTTTTAATTGCGATTATTGTATTTAAAATAGCAGTAAATGCAACTATTCCAATTATTGATGAACAATGTAGAACAATGGCAAAATCTATAGCAACCAAAATTTCTAATGAAGAAGCAACAAGGGTAATGGCAGATTATGACTATGAGGATTTTTGTATGGTAGAAAAAGACGAGGAGGGAAATATAAAGCTAATAAGCACAAATATGATAACAATAAATAGAATAATATCAGACATACCAATACTAATGCAAGAAGCTTTGGGAAAAGAAGAAAACAACACCTTTACACTAAAACTAGGAAGCTTTACAGGAAGTAAATTTTTTGCTGGAATGGGACCAGATATAAAAATAAAAATGATGACAGATGGTACAGTGGAAACAGATTTAAGGTCAGAGTTTAAAGAAGCAGGGATAAATCAAACCTTGCATAGAATCTATTTGGAAGTAAAATGCAATGTAAACATTTTAACTCCGTATCATACAATAAGCGAAACAATAACTAACCAAGTGCTTTTAGTAGAGGGGGTAATAATAGGAAATATACCTGATGCATACTACAATTTAGAAGGACTAAATGAAGAACAAAGTATGGAATTTATAGACTAAAAAGAAGGCTACAGGATAATGGTTTTTATAAAATAAGCTAGTAAAACCCTAGGTAATATGTATATTTAGAGAATTTTTTTTGTTCCTTGGTGTCGCACCATTTCTAATGATAAAAAGAAAAATTTATTTTTCTCAGAATGTTGACAAACCCCAGAATTTTTTTCTGGGGTTTGTATAAATAAGTATTAAAAATGTAATAGCTACATTAAAGTTTTTATTTTTTAATATATTAGGAGAATCTGGAGGAGTGTTTCCAGGACTTCTTCTATTTTTTGTTAGCTTAGTAACTATATTTTTCATATTTTGTGCAGCACAAATCAGCCACGTATAATTTTGATTTTTCTCTATCCCTTTATACATAGCATATCTATATCCATGATTTTGCTTACTATCCGCAAAGCTTCGTTCTATTTTTTCTTTTCTTAATTTGTATAGTTCTTTGCCTCGTTCAGATAATCTTCGATCTCTTGCTTTCTCATTTAATTCTTCTTTTATATGTCTTCTTATTATTCTATATCCTTGTGATTTACAACAACTATCTATTTCAGAACAACCTTTACAGTTTTCTCTATCTGAATAATATTTATATCCATTTCTATCAATTCTTCCAGTATATGGTAATATCACACCTGTTTCAGGACATATGTAACGGTCTTGTTCTTTATCATATTTGAATTTATATTTTCTTATTGTTGTATTCCCTTGCTGATAACTTCTATATGCAATTACTCCAAATATATTATTATCTTCAAAATATTTCTTTATATCCAATGTATCATAACCAGAATCTAATGCCCATTCCTTTATGTTGAAACCATATTTATTCTTTATATATTCTGCTCTATCTATGAATGGAACGGAATCATGTATATTACCTTTTGTTACATAACAATCTACAATGAT
>CALXRZ010000066.1 GCA_944391015.1 uncultured Clostridia bacterium
TCATTTTGTAATATTATTCCTATTTTTTTCTTTTCTATACCTATTAAATAAAGAATAACTTTGATAAATTGCAATTATTATTAAAAATACTCCAAAACACTTTCGTAAAATATTTATTTCTAGCTTTGTTGATATACTAGCACCAATAAAAGCACCTACTAATCCCCAAAGGCATATGGGTATTGCAAGTTTAAATTTTATTTTTTTATTTTTTATAAAAATCAATATAGCAGCAATAGCTGTAGGTATAAAAAACACCACATTGCTTCCTTGTGCAATGTTTTGCTCCACGTTTAAAAAAATAGTAAGTAATAAAATTAAAACCGTACCTCCACCCATTCCGAGCCCACCAATAACACCTGCAATTAAGCCTATTACAATTTCCATATTTTATTTTTTCCTTTCTTTAGGCACAATAAATTACCTAATAAAAGAACTAATTCCTGCATATAATAAAAATATAATAAAAATTATTTGAAGATATTTATTAGAAATTTTACTTAATAATTTTCCTCCTAATAGGCCTCCAACTATACCCCCTATGGCACATTTAATTCCAAGTTGCCAATCTATAAAGTTACTTTTGTTATATAAAATGGCTGTTAAAATTACCATAGGCAATATACAAAAAAGTGTTGTAGTTCTCGCCGCTTTTTCATCTAGTTTTAAAATATGCGTATATACCGGTACTAATAAAAGTCCTCCTCCTGATGCAAAAAGCCCACTAATAACTCCTACCACTATTCCAATTAGCATTTTTTTCATTATATACCACACTCTCTATTCTAGTATGGATATAATTATAAAAATTATTCTTCTTTTGCGTTTTTATATCCTAATTGATAAAATTCTTGAAATCTATTTTCAGCAATTTTTGTTAGCACATCATCACATCTAAGCATTTGTCCAATTATTAACTGTTTTAAATCTTTATCTTCTATGTTATCTGCCTTGTCGAAAAAGTTTTGTAACTCTTTTAAATATTTCTTATTTTTCTCTTTCCATTCTTTATTATCTTTAATCCTTTTTAACATATTATCCCTTTCTCTTACTCTTAGAATAGTTTTTGTTACTCTTATCGTTATATTTTAGTTTGTATATGTAATTTTAATATATTGCATGATAAAATACAAGTATGTGACAAAATATGACAAATTTCTACTTTGCATATTTTATATTTTATTTTAATGGAAGGTTGTGGCATATGATCAAAATAAAACTATCAAATTTATTAGGTAAGCATAAAATGACTCAAGCTGCTTTGGCAAGAGCTACTAATATACGACCTGCTACAATATCAAAGATGTATTATGAAGAATCCAAACGTCTAGATATTTCACAATTAAATCGTATTTGTAGTGTCTTTAATTGCGAAATATCCGATTTATTTGAGTATATACCTGATGATAAAAATCAAAATATAAACTGATAGTATTTATTTTAACTTAATAGTTAAGAAGCATTTGTATTATACTATAAATACTAGCCTTTGTGCTAGTATTTATTCTCTTATTTTTTCTTACTATAGCCTTTCATATCTTTATTTTTCTTCTTTTTTCTTTATTTTACTTTTATTTTTATTTTTTGCAATTTTATTTTTTGTTCACAAATTCCTTTAGCCTGTTCACTAAAAAGTCTACATCTTCCATAGTATTATCCCTGCCAAAAGAAACTCTTAACGTGCCCCCAATATAATTTTTATCTAGTCCAATAGCAGTTAAAACGTGCGATGGTGCTGGGTTTGATGTAGAACAAGCAGAACCTGCTGACGCACATATACCGTATTTATCTAGCTCAAACAGTAATTCAGAACCATTTACATTTTTAAAACTTACATTTGCATTTCCTGGTAATCTATTTATTAAATCACCATTTACCTTACAATTTGAGATTTCGTTTTTTACTCTATCTATATAATGGTTCCTAAGAGTTATAAGCTTTTTATTATATTCATCATAATCATTGTATATAAGCTCTATTGCCTTCCCCAAGCCAACAATTTCTGCTACATTTTCAGTTCCTGCTCTTTTGTTATATTCTTGCTCTCCTCCATCTTGAAGTTTTTTAAAATTGATTCCATTTTTTACATATAATGCTCCAACTCCCTTTGGTGCATAAAACTTATGTCCGGATAAGGATAACATATCTATATTCATCTGTTTTACATCAATTTTAACATTTCCTATTGCCTGCACTGCATCTGTATGAAATACGATATTTTTTTTCTTTGCTATTTTAGCTATTTCTTCTATTGGTTCTATTGTTCCAATTTCATTATTGGCAAACATTATGGTCATTAAAATTGTTTGATTAGTAATTGAATTTACAAGTTCTTCTAAATTTATTTTTCCTTTGTCATCAACATTTAAGTAAGTAACCTTAAAACCTTGCTTTTCTAGTGTTTTACAACTGTCTAGCACTGCGTGATGTTCTATTTTTGAGGTTATAATATGGTTCCCTTTACTTTTGTTTTCATAAGCAAAGCCTTTTATAGCTAAATTATCACTTTCGCTACCGCAAGAAGTAAAATAAATTTCATTTATATCCGCATTTATTGCCCTTGCTACTCTTTCTCTTGCTCTTTTCATTGCTTTTTTAGCATTTCTTCCTAAAGAATACATTACAGAAGCATTTCCATATTCCACTCCGAAAAAAGGTAACATTTCTTTTACTACTTCTTCCCTAACTGGGGTTGTTGCAGCATTGTCAAAATATCTTATTTTCATAAAAAATTTCTTTCCTTTCTCGTTCTACTAAGATGCTAATATTTTTTACTATTTACTATACTGTTAAAAAAAATTACATATATTGTTATTATATGTAACTTTTCATTTATTATTACCTGTATTTTGAACATTCCACCTTGCTAAGCGTATACTTTTATATGCATCAACCACTTGTGAATATTTTCTGTATTCATCTTCCCAAACCATATCTGGAATTTTATCAAATGCTTCAAATACTTTTTCTGCTTCACTTAAGAATATAATCTGCTCTTGTGGACTCATCGCTTGATACCTTTTAGAGAATACATACAGCTTGTCTAGCATTTGATTTGCTTGTATAAAGCTCCAAAAGTCTTTTACTTTTATGCCTGCAAGCTTTAATTGTAGAATAGAAAAAGCAACTAGTCCAAATATAATAAACACCAATATATATATAATTATAATTAGTTCCATATTAAAATACTATTCCTCTCTTGTTTTTTCTTAATGTATTATACCATAATTTTATAGAAAGGAAATAGTTTGTACTTATTTTTTTAATAATTACATTAAATTTTAAAATTACATTTAACTTTTTAACTGACTTAATTACATTAAGAAAGTATCAAATCGCGATTGTTTTTGTGTTATTTGCACTTTACGTAAATCTATGGTATAATCAAAGCAGGTTGTTTTTAACCTGTAAGCAATTAGTTGTTTGTAAACAATAAGGAGGATAAGGATGGTTTTTACTGCAAAAGAGCTCCGAAAGAGCACTATCTCGAGATTTTTGTTTAGGCACTGCCGGTACAGTTCTGTAGTACTGAGTACTGGCAGGCGAATCAACTTTTTTAGGGATAGGAATGGAGTTATAACTAGCTCCATAGTTTACGTCGGTAAACTAAGCAACTTTGAGAGAATTGAAATTCAGGATGTTGAAAGCCTGATTAGTAAAAGATCTCTCAAGTAATTTCTCCAATACAAGAGGCTTAGACTATGAGTATGGTTTAAGCCTTTTGTTTTTTGTTACTTAATAATAGTGTTTAATAAAATCTAGGCATTATATATGTTTTAAATTTTGTTTGAGTGCTTAAGGTGGGGACCGACAAGTTTACAAACTGTTATGCGAAAAGAATTTGAGCATATACAGTTTGTACGATGCCAAAGGTCCGAAAACAAAATTTAAAACATATATAGTGCCTAGATAAAGAAAAGCACCATTATCCAGTAATTTTTTTATAATTTTTTTTAGCATAAGTATTGACAAAGTGCATAAAAAAGTAGTACAATAATTCTTGTCAGTTCAAATAAATGCAGATGTGGCGGAACTGGCAGACGCACAGGACTTAAAATCCTGCGGGACTTAACCTCCCGTGCCGGTTCGATTCCGGCCATCTGCACCAATGACGTATCTGTTCGAACTAAATTGAATAGATAGATACAAAATCAATCAGAAAATAAAATCTGGTTGATTTTTTTGTTGTCTATAAACAATATGAAAATCATCCAAACGAAAGGATGGTGTGAAAAAATGAAGATTATTAAGCAAGAATTACAATTTGAGAAATGTCTAAAACAGAGAATTGAATTTATATGTGAATTTTCTAAAATTACTCCTACTTTTATAAATGGTAGCATTAGAAAATTAGAAAAAACTAACCTTACATATATTGAACCACATAGAGTTATTATTAAAAATATTACTTTTTTAGTTTTTAATTATTCAAATGATGTATATATTTCAAATTTGACTAAAAAGATTAAATTATCAGAGTTAGAAGAATATTTGAAAAATATATAAAATTGTAAATATTTGACATTTCTTAAAAATATGATATAATCTTTTATGTAAACGATATATTTATTTGGAGATGATTATATGATTCTTAAAGAATTATATTTTAAAATAAAAGTGTTTAGGAGATGTCATTAGTATTAGTGCGTACTTTGATGTCTCTTTTTTGTTAGATTGGGGGTTAAAAAATTGAGTGAAGAAAAGAAAAAATGTGGTTTATATATGAGAGTGTCAACAGAAGACCAAGCACGTGAAGGATTTAGTCTTCCAGAGCAAAAAGAACGATTAGAGTCTTTTTGTAAATTTAAAGGTTATGAAATAGTAGACTACTATGAAGACGCTGGAATAAGTGCTAAAACTGGTAACCATAGACCAGAATTTGAAAGGCTGAAAAATGATATTAAAGCTAAAAAGATAAATACTATTGTTGCTCTAAAGCTAGATAGAATAACAAGAAGCATTTATGACTGGGAAAATTTAATGACTTTTTTAGATGAGAATAATGCTTATTTAGACTGTGTTAATGATGAAATAAATACTACAAGTGCAAACGGTAAAATGATTTCAAGACTTTTAATGAGTGTAAGTCAAAATGAAATTGAGAGAACTAGTGAAAGAACTAAAGTAGGTTTAGCAGGTGCAATTAAATGTGGTCATATTCCCCATATTGCCCCACTAGGTTATAAACATGAAGATAAAAAATTAGTAATTGATTATTCTACTAAAGACATTGTAATTAGAATATTTGATTTATATTACAATGGCTATTCTTATCAAAAAATAAGCAATTTATTTAATGAAGAAAAAGTATTAGGAAAAGATAATTGGAGAGATTCAACGATTGTTACTATTCTTGAAAA
>CALXRZ010000067.1 GCA_944391015.1 uncultured Clostridia bacterium
TCGATTATCGGATTTTTACCTGTATTCGATTTTCAATGTGCTTTTTTCTATTTTTTCATAGAACTTTTTACATTATCATTTTTTCTTTAATATATCATAAAGCCTTTATTATATCAAGGTAAAATTTTTATTCTGCTTGCTTAAGTATTTCCTCTGCCTCTTCTTCTGTTAAATATCCATTCTCTATCATTTTATCCATTACTTGTTTTTGCCTCTGCTTTGCAAGTTCAGAATTTACTGTTGGTGCATATACGGACGGAGCGTTTGGAATTCCTGCAAGCATTATACACTCGTAATCTGTCATTTCACTTATATCTTTATTAAAATAGCCTTTACACGCTTCTTTTACTGTATAATATCCATTTCCAAAATAAATACTATTTACATATAGTTCAAATATATCTTCTTTTGAGTAATTTGCTTCAATCTTCCAAGCCATAAATACTTCGGCAATTTTTCTTTCCATTATTTTTTCTTGAGTAAAGTACATATTTTTTGCTAATTGTTGTGTTATTGTACTTCCTCCTTCTACATAAGACATAGCTTTTATATCATTTATAGCTGCTCTACCTATTGCTATAATGTCTATTCCACCGTGCTTAAAAAATCTTTTATCTTCTACACTTATTACTGCATTTACGTACATTTGTGGTAATTCAGAAAATTCTGTGTAGCTTTCTTTACCTCGTATTT
This sequence comes from uncultured Clostridia bacterium, assembly GCA_944391015.1. Taxonomy (GTDB): domain Bacteria; phylum Bacillota; class Clostridia; order TANB77; family CAG-508; genus CALXVA01. The sequence goes on from CALXRZ010000067.1 coordinate 694, forward strand.
CCGTGACTTTTTCTTCAAGTGGTTCTTTTTCTATTGCTTCTTTATACATAGTATATCCATTACCTATAATTAGTAGTGCTATGCTTAGTCCTATCAATAATAGAATCATTAGTATTTTAAGAAATTTCTTCATTTTACCACCTCATTTCTTAAAATATATTATAGAGCATTCTATTTTTTCTTGCCATCTTTTAAAATTACTATAGATTACATTTTTGTAAGTTTGTAGCCTATTTTTAATAAGTTTTATAGGCTTGATGATGCTAGCAATACTTTAGTTATGCCAGAAAATGAAAAACAAGAGCAACTAGTTTAGTAGCTCTTGCTTTTTTATTGTATAGGAAAAATCGACTTTTTACTTGGCATTTCAGTGTTTTTAACGATTTTTCCTATACAACAAGGTTAAGTTTCCTTGGGCCGTGCATATTTGCGAAGCAAAATGCACATGTGGCGAAGCCACTTTTCTTATCAAATACTTGTAACAATGTCCTATAATGGGTCCACGATAGCAAGATTTTAGATTTTGAACTCAGTGCGTTCAAAATATTTCGTCTACTTCATCAAAACCTCTACTTCTATCTCAGGACTTACTAATTTAGAAAAGCTAACTCCATCGCTCTTCTCTCCTACTATACTTCCGTAATGAGTTGGTACAGCTATTTTGGGTTTTATTTCATTTATAAGTTCAGCTGCTTCTTTATAATCCATTGTAAAAGTTCCTCCAACTGGAACAAATGCAACATCACATTTTACTTTTTTATTTTCTTCCGTTATATCTGTGTCACCTGCAATATAGTAAGTTACTCCCTCTATTTTTAATACATAGCCTACCCATTCATTTGCTTTTGGATGGAATTGCTTATTTACATTGTAGGCTGGTATTGTTTGAAATTCTATACCTTTTACTGTATATTTTTGATTTGGTGTTACCAAAACCATATTATCTCTTTCAAAGCCTTTCTTTAATAGTTTTGTTAATAAGTCTTCCGGCGCTACAATAATTGTTCCTTTCTTGACTACTTTGTCTATATCCTCTTCTGAATAATGGTCATAGTGATCGTGTGTAATAAATATTGCATCTGCATCATTATAATTTTTTTCTATTTTAAATGGGTCAAAATAGATTACCTCTCCTTTATTAAATTTAATGCAACTATGGCATAATACTTCTATATTTTCTAACATTTTTCTCTTCTCCTTTCAATCTTTAGTTTTTATCTATTTTTAATAATAATGTCTAATTTTTTTATTATATTATAATTAGCTTACTTTTTTACCTAAGCATTTTTTCTAATTCTTCCTTTGTATACTTAATTGTAGTAGGTCTACCGTGTGGGCACGTATATGGATTATTTAATATTAGTAAGTTTTGTATTAAATAATCTACTTCATCTTTTCCTAAATTCATATGAGCCTTTACTGCTGCCTTGCACGCTACTGTTGCAATAAATCTTTCTTCTACGTCTCGTATTCCACCTCTTTCATTTGTAAGCATTTCGTCTAAAATGTCCAAAAATATATGCTTACTATTTGTTTTATAGTCTATGTCTGGAATACCGTTTATTTTAATTGAATTATCGCCAAATTCTTCTATATCAAATCCTATGTCCTGGAACATTTGCATATATGTTTTTACAAACTCCATTTCGTTATGAGGTAAGTTCACTACTTCTGGGATTAGCATCATTTGAATATTATTTTTAATATGATTTTTATAGTTTGCTTTTATTTGCTCATACAATATTCTTTCGTGTGCAGCGTGCTGGTCTATTAAATAGAGTTCATTTTCAATTTCTACTATAATATATGTTCTAAGTAAAATGCCTATAAATTTGTATTCTATTCTGCGTTTGTTTTCTCTTTGAATTGTTTGATTTTGCTCATTTTCACTGATTATTTTATACTTAAGTGTTTCACTATTATTAGTTTCTTTAGGGTTTGTGTTTTCTTGCACTTTATTTAATGGTGTTGATACAGAATTGTAGTCTTTTACAAAATGACTAGTTAAAAAGTTATACTCGTTATCCACATATTTTTCTTCGTTTTCATTTTCGCTGTTTCCTAAAAAGTCTTTTTGCAAAAGTGCCTCTTTTATTGCGTGATACATTGCTTTATATATTTTGCTTTCGTCTTTAAACCTAACTTCCATTTTAGTCGGATGCACGTTAATATCATAGTTATCTGGGCTCATTTCTATATTTAGTATAAAGAATCCGTATTTTCCTATTCCTGTTGCTCCCTTAAATGCTTGATCCGAACTACTTGCTAGTACTTTGTTTTGTATATACCTTTTATTTAAGAAAAATATTTGGTCTTTTCTATTTTCTTTTGCAATGTTGGTGTTTCCGACCACTCCCGTTATTTTTATGCTGTCTCTATTGTAATTTACTTTGATAATATTTTCTCTAATTTCCTTGCCATATAAAGTATAAATTATGTCTTCCAGACTTCCATTTCCTGAACTTCTAAATACAGTTTCATTACCATTTTTTAGTATTAATGAAACATTATTATTGGCAAGAGCCATTCTTTGTACCAAATCTTTGATATACTTGAACTCTGTACTATCTTGTTTTAAGAATTTGTATCGTACAGGAGTATTAAAGAATAAATCTTCTACAATTATAGTTGTTCCATTTGGTATTGCAACTTCTTCCTTTTCTACTATTGTTCCTGCTTTATTTACTACCTTATATCCGATTTCTTCATCTTTAGTTTTAGATAACATTGTTACTTTTGCAATAGAAGCTATACTAGCTAATGCCTCTCCTCTAAATCCCATAGAGTATATTTTTTCTAAGTCCTCTACTTTTCGTATTTTACTAGTAGCGTGTCTTTCAAAAGCCATTTCCATATCGTCAAATGGAATTCCTTTTCCATTATCTGTTATTTTTATGAATGTCTTACCACCATTTTTTATTTCTATAGTTACATTTGTTGCATTTGCATCTATTGCATTTTCTACCAATTCTTTTACAACATTTGCTGGTCTTTCTATAACTTCTCCTGCTGCTATTTGATTTATTGTTAAGTCGTCTAATAAAACTATGTTTCCCATTATTACTTCCTACTTCTTTCTTTAACGAGTAAATTATATAATTTGTTTTTGATTTAGTCAATATAAAAAACATTATCCTGTAGCATTTTAGTTACAGTGTAATCTCCAAATATTGACTTTTGCCTAAAAATGTATTATAATTAAGTCTCCATAAAATAGAAAGGAGCAATTATTATGGATAAAATGCAACAGGTTAAAGAAGTCTACAATAATCTCACAGCTTGTACGCAATGTGACAGTTGCGTATATCACCAACTCCGTCGCTACATTGAAGAAGTTGGGTTCGACGAATTTCATCGGCAACTGATTATGGGGCTTCTTCCCCAAGATATTGGGTACATCTTCAATATGAAAGTTGATTCTCTTGCAAGAGCTAAGTAACTTTCATCTTTGCTCCAGCATCCCCTACCTTTAATTAGGTAGGGGATGCTTATTTTGGCTAAAGAAAACTACAGGCTAAGTCGGGAGACAATTTCCTAGAATAATCTTTTGGTTTGTTTAGCAATAATTACTTTAATAAATAATGAAAATTGTCTTTTTATGCAAATTGTCTTATAATATAAATGTATTTTTTTATTAAAGGAGAAAAATCTTATGCGGAAGAACTTCAAAATCACTAATGCTATGGCACTTACTAACGGCATAGTTTACTTTTATAAGAACTATGCTGCATTAACAACTATTGATAAAGGAGGCAATATTTATACAGCATGGATTACTAAGAAAGATTTTAATTTTCTATACGATAATGATTATCTTACAGACAGCACCTATGAAGCAAAGAAGATTGATAAAACATATATTATATTTCCGTTCTTAACAGTACTAACTATAATAGTAAGTTCATTGATAGCTTACTATAATATAATTTACGGAATTCGTACACTTTTTTTAGTTTGTGCATAATTACAATTTTCGAATTTTTGACAACGGCATCTACTTTTACAAGTGGTGAATTGCGATTCCATTCAGCAGAACATATGGTAATTAATGCTTTTAATAAATTAAAAAGAATTCCCACACTAAAAGAAATTCATAAGTTTCCAAGGTTTTCAAAATATTGTGGCTCAAATGAGACGATATTTAAAATCTTAACTTACATAAGCATAGTTGGAAGTTCATTTGTACCAAATATTTGCGAAAATCTTATGGCATTTTTGTTATTATCGTTTGTATACTTTGCTATAATATTTGCTATAATAATTGTATTATGGCAATCAGACCATTTAAATTTCATGCAAGAGTTTACAACTCTTCCTCCTACCGATAAAGAATTAAAGGTGGCTATAGCAGGAGCGAGTTATTTTATTGAGCAGGTTTCTAGATTTGAAAATTCCAATATTTCAAAACCGAAGAAGCACCGTAAATTTTCTCTAAAAAAGAGTTTTAAATAAAACTCTTGCCCCTAGCAAATATGAGATTTGCTAGGGGCTTATTGGTTATGGAAGAGTAGTTTGATGATATTCGATAGACACGCAAACTACAAGTATAAATATGGAAATAGGCACTTTTTATGATTCTAATTATTCCAAATACTATTGTTAGTATAATTAGTGCTATTACAATAAGATTTAACGTAATAAAT
>CALXRZ010000068.1 GCA_944391015.1 uncultured Clostridia bacterium
CAACTCTCCAACTCATTGATTTTCAACGGGTTGGAGAGTTTTACATCTTCAAAAGTGTTTAAGTTGAGATTATAATATAAGATTTTGCATTTTTCAACATTTTTTTGATATATTGTTGATAATTCCAGCATTTTCTTATATAAGGATACCACATTTTCTGACTTTTTTGTATATTTGTAATACAAAAATAATATTATTGTAATAATGTTGTAATATTATTTATCTAGTGGGTTAAACATAATATTTTTAATTTATAAATCTATTCAATAATATTTATGTTTAAAAGAGGGCAGCCACCTGTGGTGGTTACCCTCTCGAGAAGTAATTAGCTAATCACTTCTCTTGCATTTTTCGGTTAGTTGCTTTGATCTTTTTTCCCAGGCTCATTTCCGCTTATTTGCTGGACCTCTTCGGCTTCAACCCTTTCTACGGGTTGTTCAAGGTTTTCGACATTGTCTTTGCTGGTCTTGGCTCTTTTTCTAATTCCTGCCAGTTTTGCCACATTTTTTCCGTGCTTTATGGTGAACATCACCATAATCACAAACAACGCTAGGACTAATATGAAGACAAGTGCTCCAAATTCTCCTAAGATTCCTGCAAGAATCTTAATGTACAGGAACCCAGTAAAGAGTTCCAAGGTCCATTCTGCAATACTCCAGGCAAGTTCGCCTCCTCTTGCGTAGTATCCCCACCAAGCGCAAAACGAAATAATTGCGATCAACGCAAGAATTCCGATGTTGCTAACACCGTGGAGGGTGAACCAAGCGCCCATCCAAAAGCTGGAAATTGCGGGAATTAAGATGCAAAAAAGCATTTTCCGAATGTTCATATTCTTTTCCTCCATTTTTTTAGAAAAGTTTGTATTCGAACATAAGTACATTGTACTACATTTTATGTCAATTTGCAAGTACTTTTTGATGACTTGTTAAATCTACTGCTTTTAGTCTTCTTTTTTCGAACTAAACAAACGGAATTTTTAACTATATAGTCCAAAAGAAAAGGCAACCAATTTAATGGTTACCTCCTCTCGAGAAGTAATTAACTAATTTCTTCTCTGTTGCTCCTCTTGTTCCTGTTGTTCCTCTTGACTTTCCCTTATTTCGTCTCTCCTTATTGCTCTTCTAAGCTCCAATTTAAACTCTCGTGTGTAGGCTATATTCAGTCCAATCAAAGCTATCATTGCTATCAAATAAAGTACATAACTAAAACTTTTTCCTCCTAAGAAAAATCCCTCAAGTAATTTGGCATATACGTGACCTGTTATTAGGTTTGCCCCCCATAAAAATACGGAGATTCCCAACGCAAAATCCACCTCAACAATGGATTCAATAACACAGCCTCCATACACCACTAACCATAATGTAAGTAACAAATTTGTTACCCCATTAACAGTAGCTAGAAATCCCGCTACCATACAACTTACCATAGGAAGAATTATCCACAGGAAAGCTCTTCTTGTTGTCCGGAACATAATCTTTACCTCCATTTGTTAGATAAATTTTCTTTATAATAGCTACCTGCTATTAAAGTTAATTATACTATATTTTATGTTAATGTTCAAGTTGTTTACGTTTTGTATTTTTAACCTTACAAACTCTTCTCCTACTATTTTTTATTTTCCCATCTTTTAATTCTAATTCTACTTTATAATATTCTGCAATTAGTTGGTCTAGCTCAACACTTATTTTGTAAGTTTTTTCATAATCTTCGCCATTGATTATGCTATTATTTAATTTTTCTCTTAATTTACAAATTTCATCATTTAACATAAACCCACTCTCCTTTTTCTAGTTTTTTCTTTTGTATATTTTAAAAATACCATATTTTTACAAATTAGTCAATGGTTTTTTGTTGATTTTACGGGGTTTATGCCAATTTTCGTGTGCCTTTTTTCGACATTTTTCTACAAACGATTTTATAATGTTTTTTTCATTATTTAAAATTATTTAATATTTTTTTATTTATTCCTTTTTTGCGTAACTTCAAGCCACTATTTGTGAGCTTTTTATTACATTTTTTTGCTTTTTACTACAGACATTACCATATTTTCCTTTTTGAATACATTTTTCAATATTGTTTCTGCATATTCTTTTGTTACATCATTATATTTTTCAATATAGTCAAAACTATTTATGCCTTTCATTTTGTCTGACAAAAACATTCTTGCTATGTCACCTACACTGTTGTATTCAACAACATAATCTCCATATACTTTTTTTCTTATTCTGTTAAAGTGTTCATCTTCAAGTCCTTTTTCTTTAAATTTATTTATTGCTTCTTCTATTTTTTCTTTTACTTTTTCTGGGTTATTTGATTGCCCAGATATTACAATATGTGCATATTCATCACTGAATTCGTAGTCCATATCTGGTTCTGATAGCAGTATTCCTTTTTCATATAATTCTTTATATTCTTCTGAACTTTTTCCAATTATCATATTTAGTAATATTTCAATTGCTATGTGTTTTTTTACCAATTCTTCTTTATTGCTGTTGTTTTCTAGGTCTTTAAATCCTATTACAAATAGTGGTAAACTTACTTCCATCTCCATTTCCATATATGGCTTATTTATGCCTTTTTCTTTATCAGGATATATTCTTTTTATTTCTCCTTGTTTTTGATGAGGAATTATGCGTCTTTTAATCTCCTCCAAAATTTCTTCTGGCTTGAAATTGCCACATACAACCATTATCATATTAGATGGATTATAAAAGGTGTTATAGCATTTGTATAAAACATCTGGTATTATTTTGCTAATTGAATCTACACTTCCTGCTATATCAATTTTTATTGGGTTTTCTTTGTACATACAGTCCATTGCATTCATATATAATCTCCATCCTGGTTCATCATCATACATTTTTATTTCTTGCGCTATTATTCCTTTTTCTTTTTCTACATTTTCATCTGTAAAGTATGGGTGTTGAACGTAGTCCATAAGTTCATCTAGCCCCTCATAAAAGTGGTCTGTACATTCAAATAAATATGCTGTATGGTCGTTTGTTGTATATGCATTTGCGTCTAACCCTAGTGCCATCATTGTGTCTAGGCTATTTGTACCATTTGGTTGTTCAAACATTTTGTGCTCTAAAAAGTGTGCAACGCCATCAGGTATAAATACCTCTTCTCCAGAATTTGGCATAATAAATCTATTATCTATAGAACCAAAGTGAGTACCCCATATTACATATTTTTTATCTAGTTCTGGTTTTGGTATTATTATTACGGTCATACCATTTTCTAATTTTTCTATATATTCTTTTTCTTTTAGTTTTAAGCTTTCTATAATTTCCATATATTTTATGCAATACTTATCTCTGTATTGCTCTCTCCTTTCTCCAAAGTTTTAATTTTTTCTAACTTTTCTTTCTTAGTCTCTTAAAAAGTATACTGTGTTTACCCAAATTTCTTTTGCTAATTCTTCTACATTTTGTTTGTTTACATTGTTTATTTTTTCTATATATTCATCCAGTGTAGAAAAGCTATCTGATAATTCCTGTCCGTAATAATAGGTTATTTCAGTATCTTGTTCTGAGCTTATTCCTTTTATAGACGATACTATTAGTTTTTTGGCATTTTCCATATCTTCTTCTGTAAAGTTACCATTTTTCATATCCTCTATTTGCTCTTTTATTGTGTCTAGTGCCTTTTGATAGTTTCCTATTTCGATTCCGCATCTAATAAATATTGTGTTTTTTTGTCTTCTAAAAGTAGAACCTGCGGTATATGCTAAACTATTTTTTTCTCTAACATTTTGGAATAGTTTAGAATTTGCTCCACCACCTAATATAGCATTATAGACAGACATAACGTATTTTTCATTCTCCATTTGACTATTAGAAGATAATCCTATTACTAAATTGCCTTGACCTACTTGCATTTTTTCTTCTACTGTATTTTCTTCTCTTTTTGGGATTATTTCTGATTTTTCTTTATTTACTATATATTCTGGTTTTCTTGGTGCTAGCTCTTGAATATGTTTATTGCTTTCTATTATTTTGCAAATAGAATTAGCTTGCATCTGATTTAGGCTTTTTTCCGTTTCTGTATCATTACTTTGTTGTTTTTGTTCATTAAGCTCTATATTGTCATCTAAATTGCCAGATACAAATATATCTATTTTGCATTTTTTTATAAATTCTTTATAGTGTTCATATAAATTTTGTGGAGTTATTTTTTCTAAATCTTCTACATATCCATATTTATATAGCCCATAAGGCTCGTTTTTAAACATTTCTTCTATACATCTTTCAAATGAGTATGTTCTTTTATTGTCTATTTTTCCTTCGATTATTTGTTTTAATTTTTTCTTTTCGCTTTCTACATATTCTGGTTTGAAGCCATTATTTTCTACAAGTGGATTTAGAATAATATCAAATAACAATTCTAAGCATTTTTTATCCAATTCTTCTTTTTCTGGTAAAAAAGCTTCGTTAATGGTTTCTAAATAAAATTTTATTATTTGGTTATCACCTGTTTTTTCTACACCACAATCAAAACTTGCTCCATACATTTCTTCTAGCTTTTTACTTATTAGGTCTTGAGAATTTATATTACTTGTCCCTCTTCTTAATACTGCTGGAAGTAGTGCATTTTTAGTTACATTTTCTCTATTTAGTGGCACAGCTAAAAATACAGCATATAAGTTAGTTTTAAATTTGTTTGTTTTTATATTGTGTATGTTAATTCCTTGTTTTATTTCTTTTTTGTTATAATTCATTTTTATCACATTCCTTGTATTGTATTTATAGTATTTAGAGTCTACTATATAAGACTAGCTAATTATTTGCTACTATGCATTTTCTGTTTTATTATATAATATTTTTCATAAACTATACAAGAAAAAAGAGTAAATATGCTATTTTTTTCATATTTACTCCTATTGTTTTTAATTCTTTTATGTAAGAATTTTAAGTAGAACATTTTTAATTAAAATTTTCTTTTTCTAGCTGCCTCTGATTTCTTTTTTCTTTTTACGCTTGGCTTTTCATAATGTTCTCTCTTTCTAACCTCTTGCAATACTCCATTTCTTGCGCATTGTCTTTTAAACCTTTTTAAGGCATCTTCTATATTTCCATTATTAACTTT
>CALXRZ010000069.1 GCA_944391015.1 uncultured Clostridia bacterium
TTTCTGTTACTCTTTTCAGATAGTATTACTCTAAATCCTAAATTAGTTAAAAATGTAAACCAGAAAGGATAATCTTCATACATATTAAGAACTCTAGGTATTCCTATTGTGCCTCTAGGTGCATCTTTTTCTTCTAGTGGAGTATATCCAAATATTCTTTCATACTTATATTTTACAAGGTTTGGTAATTCTGTTTTTTCTCCTACAATTCCAGCACCTTTTTCGCAACGGTTTCCAGAAATATGTCTTGCACCATTGCTAAATTTATTTATTGTAAGTAAGCAGTGGTTTTCGCAACCATTGCAACGTACGTGGGATGTTTCTATTTGTAATTTATCTAAATCTTCTAATTTAGTTAAATGACTTCTATATTCCATATCTAGGTTTGCTTCGTATTGTTCTTTTGCAAGTAATGCAACACCATAAGCGCCCATAAGGCCTGCAATGTCTGGTCTTACAACATTTCTGCCAACTATTAACTCAAATGCTCTTAAAACAGCGTCATTGTAGAAAGTACCACCTTGTACAACTATGTGAGCACCTAATTTCTTTACGTCTCTTACTTTCATAACTTTTTGAATTGCATTTTTAATTACGGAATATGAAAGTCCAGCAGAAATATCTCCTACAGAATATCCTTCTTTTTGAGCTTGTTTAATTTTTGAGTTCATAAATACGGTACATCTTGAACCTAAATCAACTGGTCTTCTTGCTTCTATTGCGGCCTGTACAAATTCTTCTATTGATAAATTTAAGCTTTTTGCAAATGTTTCAATAAAAGAACCACAGCCAGAAGAACAAGCTTCATTTAGCATAATATTATCTATTGCACCATTTTTCATTTTTATGTATTTCATATCTTGACCACCAATGTCCACAATGCTTGTAACATTTGGCATAAACTTTTTGGCAGCTGTATAGTGTGCAATAGTTTCTATTTCGTTTAGGTCTACATTTAAAGCAGTTTGAATAAGTTTTTCACCATATCCAGTAACACCACTATATCTAATTATTGCTTTTTCTGGAAGCACTGCATATAACTGTTTTAACATTTTAATAACACTTTGAAGTGGGTTTCCTTCGTTGCTTCCATAAAGTGAATACAAAAGTCTTCCTTCATTATCTATTAAAGTTAATTTTGTTGTTGTAGAACCTGCGTCAATACCAACATAGCAGTCTCCTTCAAATGTTTTTAAATCTGCTCTTTCTACTTTATCTTTTTCGTGTCTTTGCTTAAATTCCTCATAATCTGCATCTATTGAGAACAAAGGTGCAAGAGGGTTTGATGTATCATCGTGTGATACTCTTAAAACTTCTATTTTACTCTTTAATTTTTCTACTGTAATTGGTTTTGCCTCTTCTACAGAATCAAGTGCAGCACCCTTGGCAACAAGTAAATGTGCTTCTTCTGGCACAATAACCTCGTCAGGTGTTAGTTGTAATGTTTCTATAAATCTTTTTCTTAATTCTGACAAATAGTTAAGTGGTCCACCTAAAAATGCAACATTTCCTCTAATTGGTCTACCACAAGCGAGTCCTGATATTGTTTGATTTACAACTGCTTGGAAAATAGATACTGCAATATCTTCTTTAGCAGCACCTTCATTTAAAAGTGGTTGTATATCTGTTTTTGCAAAAACTCCACAGCGTGATGCAATAGGGTAGATAGTTTGATAGTTTTTTGCAAGTTCATTAAGCCCTGTTGGGTCTGTATTTAGTAGTGATGCCATTTGGTCTATAAATGCACCTGTACCACCTGCACAAGAACCGTTCATACGTTGCTCGATTGATTTATCGAAATATATTATTTTTGCGTCCTCTCCACCAAGCTCTATAACTACGTCTGTTTTTGGTATGTATTTTTCTACTGCTCTTTTACAAGATACAACTTCTTGAATAAAAGGTAAGTCCAAAAATTTTGAAGCAGACATAGCACCAGATCCTGTTAAAGCTATTGTAAATTCTGAATCTGGATATTTTTCAGCAAGATTTTCTAGTACGTTACATACGGTGTTTTTAGTATCTGAAAAATGTCTTTGATAATCTCTATATATTGTATTTAGTTTGTCGTCCATTACAACTATTTTAACTGTTGTAGAACCTACATCCAATCCTATATGTAATAAATTACTCATCTATATTCATCCTTTCATAATCCCATTAAATATTATGCGTAAATCTAATAATACATTCTTTAGTATATACGGAAATAGTTTTTTTGTCAAATGGAAAATGTTTGAAAAATGCACGATTTTGCTAGAAAAAGTCGAATAAAAGTAAATTTATAAAATCTAATAGTATAGTTCTAAAAAGAACTTGTCTTTCATAAAAATGAAATAAAAAACGAGAGGAGAATGCATATGAACAAAAAAATAATTATTGCAATTATAGTTGTAATTTTATTAGGAGGTGGAGTATTGTACTTTTTATTTTATAATAAAAATGCCGAAACAGAAGTAAATGAAATAATTCCAGAAGAAGAAATTTCAGAAGAACAAATGAGGCAAACTATTGTGTCTTTATATTTTTATAACGAAAACACAAAAAGTTTAGTACCAGAAGGACGACTAATTGATGTAAAAGAATTAGTTGAAAAACCTTACGATAAACTAATGGAATTACTAATGCAAGGACCGAATAATACAGAATTATCAAAAACAATTCCAGAGGGAACAAAAGTTAATAAAATTGAATTAAAGGGAGATACTCTTTATATTGATTTTTCAAAAGAATTTGTAGATAATCACGAAGGAGGAGAAGAAAAAGAAAAAGCAACAATTTATTCTATTGTAAATACAATGACTAACTTAACTGAAATCAATTCTATAAAAATTTTAATAAATGGGGAAGAAAATAAAGCTTTTAATGATAATAAAATAAAATTTGATGAACCATTTGTGGTAATAAAAAATGAAGATAAAAACTTTGAAGACGCTAATACGATTTAATAATTTATTTTAATATTTTATACAAGCATACAGTATTACATACTTTTTTCAAGTTACAAAGAAAATGCTCGACTTCTAATAAAGAATTTATAGCATTTTCTTTTTTGCATTTTAAATCAAATTTCTTGTTTTTAGAATCTGCATTTCTATTATCCATTAACATCAAATCCTCTCTTTTTACTCCGAAAAAACGTGTATATTAGCAAAACTACTTGACTTATTGATTTCGTTGCAAACTTAATATATAATATGTAAAGTAGGAGAAAAAGTGATGGAATTAAAAAAAGATGAACGAATTGATGATTTAGAATATAATAATTTAAAAATAATACAAAACGAAAAAGGTTTTTGCTTTGGAATAGATAGTATACTTATTTCAGACTTTGCACGAGAAATTAAACAAAATAGTATAGGTGTTGATTTGGGAACAGGAACAGGCATAATAAGTATTTTATTGGCATCTAAAACTAAATTATCTAAAATAATAGGTGTAGAAATTCAAAAAGATATTGCAGATATGGCAAAAAGAAGTGTGGAATTAAATTCATTACAGGAGAAAATCGAAATAAAAAACTTAAATGTAAAAGAAATTGCAGAAAAAGCGTTATTAGAAAGAGAAAAATTTGATTTTATAGTAACTAATCCACCATATAAAAAATTAAATACGGGCAAGACTAATGAAAATGAATATAAATTTATTTCAAGGCACGAAGTTACTGCAAACTTGGAAGATTTTATAAAAACTTCTAAATATTTATTAAAAGATAAGGGGAGTATGTATATTGTACATAGACCAGACAGACTTGTAGATATAATAGAACTAATGCGAAAATACAAAATTGAGCCTAAAAAAATGAGACTTGTATATTCAACAATAGAAAGCGAACCAACATTAGTTTTAATAAAAGGAATAAAAAATGCAAAACAATTTTTGGAAGTAGAAAAGCCACTTATTGTTTATAATTCTAAAGGGGAATATACGGACGAAATTTATAAAATATATGATAAGAATAAATAATTTTATATTATTAAAAAGATTGTATATTTTTTATTTTATTTCCGTCCCCCAACATCGTACAAACTGTATAAACTTCGTTTAACAGTTTGTATACTTGTTGGTCCCCACCTTAAGACTTCAATAAAATAAAAAATATACAATCTTTTTAGAAAAGGAGAAAATAAGATGACAGGAAAATTATTTTTAGTAGCTACACCAATAGGAAATTTAGAAGATATAACATTTAGAGCAATAAATGTTTTAAAAGAAGTAGATATTATAGCAGCAGAAGATACAAGGCATACATTAAAATTATTAAATCACTATGAAATATCTAAGCCACTTATAAGTTATCATAGGCATAATGAAGAAATAAAGACTGATATTTTGATTGATAAATTGCTAGAAGGAAAGAATATTGCAGTAGTTAGCGATGCAGGGACTCCAGGAATTTCAGACCCGGGAGAAGAAGTGGTAAAAGAAGCAATTAAGAATAATATAGAAATAGTTCCAATTCCAGGGGCTTGTGCACTAGTAAATGCTTTAATAGCTTCAGGATTAAATACAAAAGAATTTACCTTTTTTGGCTTTTTACCATTAAATAAAAAGAACAGGGATAATATGTTAAACAAAATAAAAAAGGCAAGAGGAACAGTAATTTTATACGAAGCACCACATAAATTACTAAAAACACTTCAAGACTTATTAAAAAATATTGGAAATATAGAATGTGTTTTAGCAAGAGAAATTACAAAAATACACGAGGAATTTATAAGAGACAATATATCTAATTTATTAGAACAAATACAGGAGCCAAAGGGAGAGTATGTAATTTTATTAGATTTAAATAATTTAGAAAATGAGAATGAAGATGAAATAAGTCAAAAAACTGTGGAAGAACAATATAAAATATACGAATCCCAAGGAATGAGCAAAAAAGATATAATAAAGCAAATTGCAAAAAATAAAAATGTTCCTAAAAATGAAATATATAAATTATTTATATAAAAAAATAAAAACTTTTTATTCTTTAAAAAGTCAGACTGTTGACAAACCCCAGAAATTTTTTCTGGGGTTTAAACAAATAAGTATTAAAAATGTTATGTTTATTTTT
>CALXRZ010000070.1 GCA_944391015.1 uncultured Clostridia bacterium
ACAATGCAAATATATTTTTGTAGTTTGGGACATTTTCATATCCGATTACTTAAGACATTATCATAAACGAATGAGAAAAAATGTAAAAAAACATGCTAATAAATTGACAATAATTGTAAATGGTGCTATAATTAAAGAATACCGTAAGGTAAATTGTATAAAACAAAGGAGCACGACAACAATGAACAAGGCAAAAGACTATGAGATACACTTCTTGACAACCGGATTCGACCGGATCCCGAGTGGGATCATCAAAGTGAAGGATCGCGTGAGCGATTTCATTGCTTTGAGTGGAAAACTCATTCTGAGTGACCCGACGGTAGCAACTGGAGAGTTGCTCAAGGAAATCACCAAAGAGATTGTCCAGCAGGACATCTCTAGGATGAAAGCCGTCGAAGAGTTGATGGAAGTGAGAAGAGTTTAATCTCTTAGCCTAACACTCCAAACTGTGAGCCCGGTGCAGACTGCACCGGGCTCATTCTTGCAAAAAATACAAAACTAATATTGACCATTTTCACATAAAATGATACAATATAATATATAAAATAAAAGGAAAATTACGGAAAATAATTAAAAATGAGGGGGAGTACTTGTAAATAGATAATTTAATATCTATTATGCTTGTCTACCCTTTTTTACTTAAATTGAGGTGAGTTATATGCCATACATAGAATTTAAAAACGTAGTAAAAGAATATAAAATGGGTGAAGTTTCCATAAAAGCACTTGATAAAACCAACTTTACAATAGAAAAAGGAGAATTAGTTGTAATAGTTGGACCAAGTGGAGCAGGAAAAACTACAGCTTTAAACATACTTCGGAGGTATGGATAGTGCCACTTCTGGAAGCGTAATTATAGACAAAAAAGATATAAGTAAATTCAAGAAAAAGGAACTAACAAAATATAGAAGAGAAGACATAGGCTTTGTGTTCCAGTTTTATAACCTAGTACAAAATCTAACAGCATTAGAAAATGTAGAACTTGCCACACAAATTTGTAGGCATCCACTAGACCCAAAAGTTATGCTAGAAAAGGTAGGACTAAAAGATAGATTAAAAAACTTTCCATCACAGTTATCTGGTGGAGAACAACAAAGAGTTGCAATAGCAAGAGCAATAGCTAAGAACCCAAAACTTTTATTATGCGATGAGCCAACAGGTGCATTAGACTATAAAACAGGTAAACAAATATTACAATTATTACAGGACACTTGTAGAAAAGAAAAAATGACAGTTATAATAATTACACACAATAGTGCTTTAACACCAATGGCAGATAGAGTAATACATTTTAAAAATGGAACGGCATTCGATATACAAATAAATGAGACGCCAACTCCTATTTCTCAAATAGAATGGTAAAGTTATTAAAAATAATCAAATTTTTGTGTTGCTAAACTTCGTGGCGAAAATCCTCAGCATACACAAAGTACGCATCTGGTTTTTTCACTCATTTGCCAGCTACTGCATACTGAGATTGTAACAGGCAAGTATTAACAGATCAGACTAGCGAAAACGTTAATTCTTTTTAAAAGTTGAATATAGTAAAATCTACAAACAAAAAGAGGTGAAAAAGTTGAAAACTGCCTTATTTAAAGATGGTATAAAAGAAATTGTTAAATCATATAAAAGATTTATTTCTATACTCCTTATAGTATTATTGGGTGTAGGCTTTTTTGCTGGATTAAGAGCCGCAAGCCCAGATATGAAAGCTACAGTAGACCAATATTTTGATAGCTTAAATGTAATGGACATTCAGGTAATATCTACATTGGGGCTAACTGATGACGATGTCGAAGCAATAAAAAATGTGCAAGGCATTGAAAATGCTGAAGGCTCATACCAAGCAGATGCCATAGTTAAAATTGGAGAAGAAGAGGTTGTTGTAAAGTTAGAGACTTTTTCAAATAATATTAACAAATTAAATTTGGTGGAAGGAAAACTTCCAGAAAATCAATCTGAATGTGTTGTGGAAGAAAGATTTTTACAGGGAACAGGGCATTCTATTGGAGATACAATAGAAATAGACGTAGATGATGTTACAAACGATGATGGAGAAACTGAAAAGCTATTAAAAAACAATAAAGTCACAATCGTTGGAACTGTAAAATCGCCTTTATATATATCTACAGAACGAGGTAGTACAAAACTTGGAAGTGGAGTAATAGATTATTATGTATATATACCAAAAGAAAATATAAATATAGATATGTATACAAATATATATGTGGCTGTAAGTGGGGCAAAAGATTTAAACTCAACAAGCAATAAATACTCTGATTTAGTATCAGAAGTAGAAGACAATTTAGAAGCTATATCAGAAGAAAGAAGAGAAGCTAGGTATAATGAACTTTATGATAGTGCAAACTCAAAAATACAAGATGCTCAAAAGGAATTAGATGACAAAAAGAAAGATGCAGAAAAAGAGTTAGATGACGCACAAAAAGAAATTGATGATGGAAAAAAAGAAATAGAAGAGGGTAAAGCACAAATAGAATCTAACAGAAATACTGCATATACTGAATTTGCAAACGCAGAAGCAGAAATAGAAAATGGTTGGGACGAATTAGAAAGTAATAAGCAAACTTTTGAAAACTCTAAAAAAGAGGCAGAAGAGCAAATAGCAGAATATCAAAAACAAAAAGAAACATTAGAACAGACAAATGAACAACTAAATACATTAAAGGATAATTTGAAAACAGCAAATAGTACATTAGAAAAATTAAATGAGCAGTTAGAAAGTGCAGAAACAGATGAAGAAAAAACTGCTATACAAGCACAAATTACAGAAGTAAACAAAAACATACAAGTACTACAAGCTACAATTACAGGTATAGAAAGTGAGCTAAAAAATCAAGGAATAACAGACATAAAAGCAACAATACAAGCAATAGAAAGTGGAATAGAAAAAGCAAATTCAGAATTAAGTGATGGAGAAAAGCAAATAAAGGAAGCAGAACAACAATTAAAAGATGCAGAAGCAGAGTTACAAAGTCAAAAAAATTCTACATATTATCAGTTAAATCAAGCCGAAGAGGAATTACAGCAAGCAGAAACAGAAATAAAAGACGGTGAAAAAGAACTAGAAGATGCAAAAAAAGAATTTGATGAGCAAATAGCAGATGCAGAGGAAAAACTTCAAGATGCAAAGGACGACTTAAAGAAATTAGAAAGACCAGAATGGTATGTGCTAGATAGAGATATGAATACGGGGTATGCAAGTTATGTACAAGATACAGATAGAGTTGCAAGTCTAGCAGAAGTATTTCCAGTAGTATTTTTCTTAGTTGCAGCACTAATAAGCTTAACATCTATGAACAGAATGGTTGAAGAAGAAAGAGTTCAAATAGGTACATTAAAGGCACTAGGATATAACAAATTGCAAATATCTAGGAAATATATAATCTATGCACTTCTAGCAACAATAATAGGTGGAATAATAGGAATATTCATAGGCTTTAACTTAATACCAAAAATAATTGCAAATATGTATGCGATGGTATATGAAGTTCCAGAAGTTATATTGCAATTTAACTGGGACATTGCAACATATGGAATGGCAGCAGCACTACTATGTACAGTAGGAGCAACGATTTACACTTGCGCAAAAGTGTTAAGACATAAACCTGCAACACTTATGAGACCTAAATCACCAAAACCAGGTAAAAGAGTAATATTAGAAAAAATAACATTTATATGGAAAAGATTAAGCTTTACTGCAAAAGTTACAGCTAGAAACGTATTTAGGTACAAAAAAAGATTCTTAATGACAATCATAGGCGTGTGTGGATGTACTTCGCTTATAATTGCTGGTTTTGCTTTAAGAGATTCAATATCAAGTATGATACCAAAACAATTTGGAGAAATAAACAAATACAATATAACCATATCACTTAAAGACGAAAAGACAGGTGAACAATTAAGCAATGTGGAAGACGAAATCTTACAAAACGAGCAAATTACAAGTCTACTTAGTGCAAATGTACAGTCTGTAAAAATAATAAAAGATGATAATAATCAAAGCATACAACTTATTGTGCCAAACGATACCAATAAGCTTAATGAATTTATAACTTTACGAGACAGAAAAAAACAAGATAACACATATACACTTGACAATTCAGGTGTTATTATAACAGAAAAATTATCTCAACTACTAAATATAAAGCAAGGGGATACAATTACCCTAGAAAATTCTGATGGCGACAGAAGAGACGTAAAAGTGGCAAATATAACAGAAAATTACATTATGCATTACATCTATATGTCACCAGAATTATATAATGAAGTATTTGATGCAAAAATTCAAGCAAATCAAATATATGCCAAAACACAAGAAATGACAGAAAATGAAGAAGACGAACTTGGAAAAAAACTACTTAATAATTCTAATAACATATCAGGAGTAAGCTTTACATCAGCTTCAGAAGATATGTTTGCAACCGTAATGGATAATATGGATATGGTAGTTTGGATACTTATTGTTGCTGCTGGCTTACTGGCATTAGTGGTATTGTATAATTTGCTAAATGCAAATATTAGTGAAAGAATAAGAGAGCTTGCAACAATAAAAGTGCTTGGATTTTATGATAGAGAAGTATATAGCTACATCGCAAGAGAAACAATAATACTCACTGTAATAGGAATATTGCTAGGACTTGTAGGAGGATACTTCCTAACAATGTATGTATTAAAAACTTGTGAACTAGACATAACAATGTTCGACCCAGAAGTAAGTATATTAAGCTATGTATTAGGTGTTGTAATAACAGTATTCTTTGCAATAATAGTTAATGTGGTAACATATTTCTCTTTGAAGAAGATTGATATGATTGAAAGTTTGAAGAGTGTGGAATAGATTTTTTGCAAAAGGGGACGTAGAAAAAGGGGACGGGCTTGTTTTTACAGATTGATTTACATAACATAGCAAACAACAGAATTATTATGTCGACTGACTTACAAAATAAACCTGTCCCCTTTTGCGAAAGTAAAAAAATGAGGATTGACAACAGCAGAAAAATATGGTAAAATAATTTCCTGTAAGCCGCCT
>CALXRZ010000071.1 GCA_944391015.1 uncultured Clostridia bacterium
TTAAAAATAAACATAACATTTTTAATACTTATTTGTTTAAACCCCAGAAAAAATTTCTGGGGTTTGTCAACAGTCTGGGGAGCCGATAATATCGGCTCCCCAAACCTTAACAGAGGCATTTATGCCATCAGTCTCAAAGCAATACTATTACTCTTTTCTTGCGCTTTCAATTTGCGCCTCAAATTCTTGCGGAGTCATCTGCTTCGTATATTTATCTATTTGTTCTAATCCCCCGTCTACCTCTTCGTAGACTACTACCGTAGCTTTTTTTGGTTGTGTGGCTTCCGCGTATGCAGTGCAAGCAAAGCTTACACTGGCCAGCGAAACAGCCAATAGCAAAATTGTCATCACCTTCCTTGCAATGAGCTTCCGTTTTTCTTCTTTTCTCATCTTTTTTACCTCCGTATTTCGGTTGCTTTTACTAAGTGAAACTTTTTCACTTAGTGTCGTACTGAATACATTTCTGCATCCACATATATTATACCATAAATTGGAAAAAATATCAAAAAAAAGAAAGGTCCTAGCTTTAGGATTAAACCTTTCTTCTTTATATTTTTATTATTCTATTATAATACCAATCTAATTACTTTTTATCAACTTTTCTTCTGCTTTTTGCACTGCTTCTCTCTCGTCCCAGAAGTATTGTACACCTTTTATTTCTTGGTATTGTTCGTGTCCTTTGCCTATTAGAAGTATAATATCTCCCTCCTTAGCATTTTTCATAGCATATTCTATTGCTTCTTGCCTATCATCTATTGTTATATATTTTCCACCACTTCTGTTTAATCCTGTTATAATGTCATTATTTATAGATTCCATTTCTTCAAAACGTGGGTTGTCCTCTGTAAGGATAGTAAGACCTGCATATTTCCCAGATATTTCACCCATATCAAATCTTCTATCTCTTGCTCTGTTTCCTCCACCACCAAAAATGCATACTATTCTTTTTGGCTTGTACTCCATAATTGTTTCCATTAAATTTGTCATCTCATCTTCATTATGAGCATAATCTATAATTAGCTTGTACTTATCGTTTGAAACTGCAATCTCCATTCTGCCTTTTACATATGCTGTTTCTAATGCTTTTTTCATTGAATCTACCTTTAGTCCCAATTCATTTGCAATTGTTATAGCACATAAAGCATTGTATACAGAAAATCTACCTGGAATTGCAACTTCAAATTTATCATTTATCTTTCCTGTTACGTCAAAGCCCATTCCTAGGAATTTATCTGTCATAATGAATTTAATGTTTTCTGCTTTATAGTCTATGTTATTCGAATTTATGCCAAATTTTATTATATTGCAAGTATGATTTTTAGTAACGTTTTCCCAGTTTTTATCATCTACATTTATTATTCCTGTTTTGCATTTTTGGAACAACAAACTTTTGCAGTGCATATATTCTTCAAAGCTTTCGTGCTCGTTTGGTCCAATATGTTCTTTAGAAATGTTGGTAAATACACCATAGTCAAATGTAAATCCGTCTACTCTATGCATTTTTAGTCCTTGTGAAGATACTTCCATTATTGCATATTTGCAACCATCTTCTACCATTTCTCTAAATAGCTTTTGTATTTCATAGTTTTCTGGTGTAGTATTATGAAGAGTTATTTTTCTCTTTCCTATAAACGCACCTATTGTGCCAATTAGCCCAGCCTTTTCCCCATTTGCTTCAATCATTTTCTTTAAAATAGTTGAAGTTGAAGTTTTTCCTGCTGTTCCTGTAATTCCTACAACAGTTAGCTCTTTTGCTGGATATTTAAAATATGCTGATGAGATTTCTGCCATTGCTTCTCTTGAAGATTTTACCTTTATTACTGTAACATCTTCATTAGGAATATCTATGTCTTTTTCTACCACTAATACTTTTGCACCCTTTTTTATTACGTCTGGTATATATTTATGTGAATCTGATGTAGAACCAACTTTTGCTATATACATATCATTTGGCTCTACTTTTCTTGAATCGTCTTTAATATCTGAAATATCTACATCTAAGCTTCCTTTTACAAGCTCATAATCCACATTTTGTACCAAATCTTTTAATTTTGTAGTTCTGTATTTTTTTAAAATATCATCTACATCAATTTCAGACTCAAACACAGTATGAGATGGACCTTTCATAAACATTTTTCCTGTTTCTTCGTCCCAGTTAGTTTCTAGTATTCCACCTATTTGATGAACACTTACTTTTCTATCACATCTACCTGTTAAAACAGCTGCAACTGTAGCAGTGCAACAACCTGTACCACAACCTATAGTTTCTCCTGTACCTCTTTCCCATTCTCTCATTTTTATGTTGTTTCTATCTATTACTTGGGCAAAAGTTACATTTGTTTTGTTTGGGAACAAGTCTGTTTTATGCTCAATTGCTTTTCCGTATTTTTCTACATCAAAATTATCTACATCATCTATAAACATTACACAATGTGGGTTACCCCAAGATACTGCAGTAATTTTAAAGGTTCTATCAAGTATTTTTACTTCTTGCTCTACAAATTCTTTCAAGTTTGTATTTACTGGTATTAAGTTTGTATCTAATACTGGCTTACCAATATTTGCTTCAATATTGACGGCTTTTCCATTTTCTACTGTTAATTTTACATGTTGAATTCCACCAAGTGTTTCTATTTTTAGTTCTGTTTTATCTGTTAACTTATGGTCATATACATATTTGCTTAGAGACCTTAAAGCATTACCACACATTTCTCCTTCTGTTCCATCCGGATTGAACATTCTCATTCTAAAATCTGCCACATCTGATTTGCAGATTAGCACAAGTCCATCAGAACCTACTCCAAAGTGCCTGTTGCTTATGTATTTTGCAAGTTCGTGCACATTGTTTATTTTTTGATTTATAGCATCTATATATACATAGTCATTGCCATAGGCTTGCATTTTTGTAAATCTTGTCACGGTTAATTCCTCCTCCTATTTTTTGCAAAAGGGGACGGGCCTATTTTGTAAAAAACTATTTTATCCTTTAGTAAAATTATATGTATTTTATTTTTGGTCGGAGTGCTTAAGGTGGGGACCGACAAGTTTACAAACTGTTAAACTGAACGTTAGTGAAGTTATTACAGTTTGTACGATGTTGGGGGCCGAAGGCCAAAAAGAAAATACATATAATTTTAAAATAGAAAAACAAATCGAACATTTACAAAACAAGCCCGTCCCCTTTTGCAAATTTTCTACTATTCCATAGCTTGTTTCAAATCTGCAATAATATCATCTGCATCTTCTATTCCTACAGATAATCTGAGTAATGTATCTGTAATTCCTAAAGCATTTCGTTTCTCTTCCGAAATTTCTGTATGTGTTCTACTTACAGGGTGAGTGATTAAACTTTCTACTCCACCTAAGCTTTCTGCAAATGTTATTAGTTTTAGGTTTGCCAATATTTTATTTACAGTTTCCATACTGTCTACTCTAAATGATATCATACCACCAAAGCCTGTGGTTTGTTTTTTAGTTACTGCATAGTCTTTATGGTCCTCAAAACCTACATAATATACTTGCTCAACCTTTGGTTCTTTGCGAAGCCAGTTTGCTACTTTCATTGCATTTTCTGCGTGCTTGTCCATTCTTAATGCAAGTGTTTTTAGTCCTCTTAGCATTAACCAAGAGTCCATTGGTCCTAAACCTGCTCCATAAATATACATTTGAATTTCTAGCTTTTCTCCAATTTGACTATCTTTTACAACAACTATTCCTCCTAATACATCATTATGACCTGCTAGGTATTTTGTTCCACTATGAACTACAATATCTGCGCCAAGTGTAAGTGGTCTTTGGAAGTATGGTGTTAAAAATGTATTATCCACAGCAACTAGTGCACCTATATCATGTCCTATTTTAGATATTTTTTCAATGTCTGCAACTTTCATCATTGGGTTTGTTGGAGTTTCTATAAATATCATTTTTGTATTTTTCTTTATTGTCTTTTTTAGTAAGTCTAAATCTGATAAATCTATGCTATCATATTCTACTCCATTTACAGTTAATACTTCGTTTACCTCTCTAAAAGTTCCACCATATATATCGTCTGACATAATTATGTGGTCTCCCGGTTTTAGTAACGAAAACACTAGTGTAACTGCTGCCATACCAGAATTTACAGCAAATGCTCTTGTGCCCTCCTCTAAAATTGTCATTGTTTTTTCCAATTCTTCACGAGTTGGATTGATGCATCTAGCATAATTGTATGGGTCTTTTTTCTCAATTCCACTATGCTTAAAAGTAGCAGTTTGGTATATTGGAAAGCTTATTGAACCAGTTACTGGATCTACACCTAATGCACCGTGTACTACTTTTGATGCTAATTTTAAATTTTCCTTTCTGTCAAAATTTTGATAATCTTTTGAATCTTTCATGTTTATTCCCTCAGTTTCTATAATATTGTAACAGTATACTCTTAATTAAGAATATAAGCCTGTTGGTTTAAACACGCTATTATTATATACTATTTTTTTTAATTAGTACAGAGTTTTTGAGGATTTATTT
>CALXRZ010000072.1 GCA_944391015.1 uncultured Clostridia bacterium
TAATTGCAATTTATCAAAGTTATTCTTTATTTAATAGGTATAGAAAAGAAAAAAATAGGAATAATATTACAAAATGATGTAAAGGAGGAAAAATATGAGTATGAAATTTGTAAAAGGTATGGTAATAGGAGGGCTTATATCAGCAGGTGTTGCTATGATGTGCTCTGAAACAATGCAACCAAGCAGAAAAAAGATGGTAAAAATGGGAAGACAATTTGCTAGAAAGATGGGAATAATGTAAAAAATTATTCATATAAAAGCAAAAAAGAACTTAAAAAATTCTTTTTTGCTTTTACTTTGTATAAAACAACAAGGTTCTAAGAAACTTGAATTACAATATTTGAGTGTTATGTGAGAGTAAACTTAGGCCTTATAATTCTACTTAAAAAGGTCTACCAAATGGTGGTCTGCAAGGTCTTTCTGGCTTCTTATCACATTTATCATCTTTTTTATCGCATTCGTCATCACATTTTTTCTCAAAACATTCTTCTTCGCACTTTTTTTCGTAGCATTCTTTTTCTTCTTTGTGACAAGGTTTGTGATTTTCTTTTTTGCAGTCCATTTTTATACCTTTTAAGCAATCTCCGTCGTGCTCTACTTTAGTACATACTTTGCAATGTTTTACTCGATCTACCCAAATCTCAATTTCGTAGAATCTGTTAGCGCAAAGTGGTCCAAATACAAATTCTCCGTCTTTATCTGTAAAAGTATGAGAAACAGGTCTTCTTTCCTCTTTGCCACATTCACAAACGACCTCTACTAGTTTTACAACAGCATCACAAACAGGCTCTTGATAACAATCTTTTACAACTCCATAAATTACAGTTCTATTATCTTCTGGTAAGGTAATGTCTAAATCAAATTGTTTTCCTGTAGCTAAAATACCGTCTACATTTAAAACTGGACATACGTTTTTTTCATATTCCATAATTATAAATCATCCTTTCTTAAGCAATTAGCTTAGTATATATTATGTAAACGCACAAAAAATGTGAACAATATGTAGATTTTTATATTATTATAGAGTATAATATGTAGGCTAAAAAGCAGGCTACTATAATAAATCTCTTGTAATAGGGAATTTCTCCAAAAATCCCGTTACATAAAAAGGATATAATCGAAATTAGCCTTTAGTATTTCCTCCTTATAGTCGGAAACCTAAATTGGCACGAGCAAAGGACGAATTTGCCACTTGGTTCTAAAATGATAAAAAGTGAAAATATATGATGACTATAGAGTAAAGTAAGAAAGGAATGGTATTAAAAAATGGATAATAGAGCAATAGGAATTTTTGATTCAGGAGTTGGAGGGGTTACAGTGTTAAAAGAACTTCAAAAACTTTTACCAGATGAAAGTTTTGTATATATAGGGGATACTGCGAGTTTTCCTTATGGCAGTAAATCAAAAAAGACTATTATAGAACTTTGTAAAAAAAGAATAGAAAATTTAATAGATATGAATGTAAAAATGATAGTAATTGCTTGTGGAACGGCAACAAGCCAAGCTTTAGAAGAAATGCAAGCAATGTTTAAACTACCAATAATTGGTATAATAAAACCCACTGTAAAATATTTAAAAGAAGCAAATTTGAATAAAATTGGAGTTATTGCTACAGCTGGTACAATAAGAAGTAATGGGTGGGAAGAAAAAATAAAAGAAAGTATACCACAAGCAGAAGTAAAAAATAAGGCCTGTCCACTTTTAGCTCCAATGGCAGAAGAAGGCTGGACAGATAACGACATTGCAAAGCTTGCTATTCACGAATATTTAAAAGAAATAAAAAATATAGATGCACTTGTATTAGGGTGTACACATTATCCTCTTTTTAAGAAAATAATAAAGGAAGAGGTTGGAGAAAATGTAGATATAATTAACACGGGCGAAATGGTAGCAAAAGAGGTAAAAGAATATATTATTAAAAATAAAATGCAAAATAACGATAATGAAAACAGCAATACTCAAATATATTTAACTGACTTAGAATGTAATTTTATAAATGTTGCAAAAAAGCTACTACAAGTAGAAGATGTAAACATTCAGAAGATTGGATAATATATGCGAAAACTTAAATAGAAAAAAGAATAGCATTTTTTACTTGGTTCTAAAAAAGTATTAAATATACAAAAAGTTAAACAAAACTATAAGCTTTATAGTTAAAAATAAAATATAGTGTTA
Organism: uncultured Clostridia bacterium; assembly: GCA_944391015.1. Classification (GTDB taxonomy): domain Bacteria; phylum Bacillota; class Clostridia; order TANB77; family CAG-508; genus CALXVA01. The sequence goes on from CALXRZ010000072.1 coordinate 2,176, forward strand.
AGGAATAAAAACAGCATAGCACCAATATACATATAATATCAAATTAAGAAAGGATGATATTATATTGAAAAAGCTATGTTGTTTTATTATGGTTACATTTCTAGCAGTTGGGATGCTTTGCATACCTGTTAAAGCTGCAAATGAGTTAGAATTTGAACTAAAATATGATGGAGATGTAGTTATAAATGAAACTAAAGATGCAAGTGTTATTTTAAGAGGAACTAATGCCACAACCTATTCTAATGTTAGAGTAAAGGTAGAGGTATCGGGCCCAGGCACGCCAAAACTTATTGCAAAAGATACAAATAATTTGGAGTTTGACTTAGCACAGACTGGGTATTGGGGACCAGACCAGGGCTTTCCAGTAGCAGGAACATTTGAAAATGAAACACCAATTAAAGCAACTTTTAATGTAGCAGGAACATATACAATTAAGCTAAGCTTGGTAAATATGCAGGCATCAGAGGCAGAAATAATAAGCAAAACTTATACAATAGAAGTATTAGAAGATGCAACTAATGTAAATGAAATAGAAGAGGAGCCAACAGTTGATAATAATACTGAAAATGAAGTAGATAAATTACCACAAACAGGAACAGGAATAATTGAATATATTGCGTACATTACTATAATTTTAGCTTTAATAATTTTTGTATATTATAAAATGAATATAGCCAAAAAATAATGATAAAAAATAAAATAAATAATATTTATAATCTAATTAGCCTTGTTATTATACTGGTTATCATATTAGTAGTTGCTTTGATAATTTGTGGCAAAAAAGAAGAAAAAAGTATTATAGAAGTAACAAGTACAATAAATACAGAAAAATTAAATAATAAATCTAAAGAAGTAAGTATAGATATAGTAGGAGAGGAAGAAATAGCAGAAGCAAGGGCAACTTTAAATTTACAGGAATATGAAAATATGCCAAGAGAGGTAAATGGGTTCAAAGTAATTGGAAAAATATCTATTCCTAAAATTGAAGTCGAAAAATATATTTTAGAAAAAACAACTACAGAATCTTTACTAGTTGGTGTAACAAAAATATGTGGCCCAGAAATTAACAAAATAGGCAACTTTTGTATAGCTGGTCATAATTATGGTGATACATTTGGGTGGATATCTTCATTAGAAATAGGTGATGAAATATACATTACAGATACTTATGACAGAAGTGTGAAATATCAAGTTTATGAAATTGAAAGAGTATCACCATATGATACTAGCTCGTTGTCACAAGATACAAACAGCGAAAAAGAAATAACTTTAGTAACCTGTACTTTAGGAGCACTAAAAAGGGTAATAGTAAAAGCAATAGAAGTGTATGATTAGTTTAACTAAAGCATATGTAGAGCTAAAAAATTATGCTCAAAAAATAATAATCCTCAAATTAACTATATTGATGAAATATTAAAAAAGAGGAATATTAAAAAAGAGCCTTAATATAATCATATTAAATTATTCTAGGAGGTAAAAATGTTCTTTGTTATTGATAAATCCAAAATCTTTTCTTATGTAATAGCCATTTGTACAGTAGCAATATTGTTTGTAGCTGCAGCTGGTCTAAATGATGCAAGTACTCCTAATGACACATTAACTACATCTACTAATATTACAGATACAAATAATATAGTAACCAATAGTATAACTAATAATATGGTAAATAAATAAAATATTGGAAAAATCTTCATTTTTATGTATAAAAAATTTATATTTATCAATAATAATAGCAGTAATAAAATTTTAATAGAGGTATGCTATGTTTTTTATAGGGATAATAACGAATCAAAAAAATGAAAGATATGTAAAAAATGAGTTAAGCCAAGAAAATATTTTATTTATAAACGATAAAACTATAGCTAATATGAAAAACATAAAATTTGATGCAATAGTAATAGATAACAAAATAAATAATCGAAATAATCTTAGAAAAATATTATCTAATACTAAATATGTAATCTTAAATTCGGATATAGAAATTGACTTAGAAGTAATTAAAGGGTTAGACACTACAATTATAACATATGGCTTTAATAGCAAATCTACATTTACAGTGTCTAGTTTAACAGAAAACAATATAATAATTTGTTTACAAAGAATTATTTTCAAGCCGAATGGTGAAAAAGTAGAACCTGGAGAGTATCAACTAAATCTTGATGAAAATACTGAAAAATATGCCATTATATTTACTCGAATTTTAGAGGAATTATATAGGTAAAAATGAAAAAAATGAAGAAAAAATTGAAAAATTTTGAAAAAAATAACATTTT
>CALXRZ010000073.1 GCA_944391015.1 uncultured Clostridia bacterium
TAAAAATAACAAAAGAAAATGTTTAACATATATAAAATAAGAAAATAAAATAATATATTTATAAAATTTTAAATTAAATATAGATTAGATAGGAGTTGATATTTATGTTGTGTCAAAATTGTGGAAAAAACGAAGTAACTTTTAAGTTTACTCAGGTTATAAATGGTGTAAAAAAGGAGTTGAACCTTTGTGACAGTTGTGCAAGAGAATTAGGTTTAAAAGATATGAATTTTAGTATGCCAATTAGTTTTTCAAGCTTCTTAAGTGATTTCTTTAATGATTATAGCGACAACTTATTACCAAGTTTTATGGGAACTCAAGCAAAAGAGTGCAATAGTTGTGGAACTACATTCGATGATTTTATAAATACAGGTGAGTTTGGATGCAGTGAGTGTTATGACATATTTGAAGACAGAATATCGCCAATTTTAAAGAATTTGCAAGGCGCAAATAGGCATATTGGAAGAGGCTATAGAGAGATTGCACCAAGTACAGACAATGAAGAAAAAGCTAGCAAAAATGTAGAGAAGAAAGAAAAAAAGGAATCAAAACTAGAAAAATTGCAAAAGGATTTACAAAAAGCAATAAAAGATGAAAGATATGAAGATGCTGCTAAAATTCGTGACGAAATAAAAACAATGGAAACTACTAAAGCATCTAAAACTAAGAAAAACGAAAATGAAGACAGTACAGAAAACAAAAAAGAAGAATAATTACTAAGATTAAGGCTAAAAAGTATTTGAGCTTTCAATATTTTTTAGCCAAGAGCTACTTAAAAAATGAGGCTAAAGCTTGGAAAAGAATTATTCTTAACCAGATTTTAGCATACGGAAAGGAATGAGAGAAAATGGCAAATTGGTATTTGCAAAATGGAAAAGAATCAGATGTTGTAGTAAGCTCAAGAGTTAGGCTATCTAGGAATCTAAATGACTTTAATTTTCTAAATAGATGCTCTAAAGAAAAACAAGAGGAAATATTAGAAAAAATAAAGGAAATTGTACCAAGTTTAGGATATGGTCTTAAATTTTTAAAATTAGATGACTTAGATGAAATAACTATACTTAGTTTAGTAGAAAAACATCTAATAAGTCCAGAATTTGCAGTAAAAAATAAAAATGCAAAAGCAATTATAATAAATGATGAAGAAAACATTTGCATTATGCTAAATGAGGATGACCATATAAAAATGCAAGTATTTGGTTCTGGTCAAGAGCTAGAAAATATAATGAACTTAATAATAGAATTAGATGAAAAGATAGGAGATATGATTGAATATTCATATAATAAAAAATTTGGCTATTTAACAGCATCTCCAGTAAATATTGGGACTGGTTTAAAAGCATCAGTAATAGTACATCTACCAGCTTTAACACTTACAGGCAACTTAGCAAAAGTATTAAGAATAGTTAATAATTTTGGTATGAGTATTAAAGGTGTATATGGAGAAAGTACTCAAAATTATGGAGACTTGTATCAAATATCAAACAATCAAACAATAGGAATAACAGAAAAAGAAATAATAGCAAATGTAAAAAATATTACAGAGAAAATAATAGAGCAAGAAAGAACTGCCAGAAAGTACTTATGCAAAAACGAAATAGAATTGCGAGATATGGTATATAGGGCATTTGGCGTACTTACATATGCAAGCAAACTAGGAACAGAAGAATGCAGAAAGCTATTATCTGAAGTAAAAATGGGAGTAGACTTAGGCATACTTAATGAAATAGATGACGGCAAAGTAAGAAAGTTAGAGCTATATACAAACCCTGGTAACTTGCAGAAATACGTAGGCAAAGCGCTAGATGGCTATGAAAGAGAACTAAAAAGAGCAGAAATTATAAAACAAATAATAAAATAGAAAAAGGGGACTGTCCCCAATTTCTACAACAGTTAACATAAAATTAAAAGGAGAGTGAAAAATTATGATGTATAAATTTACTGCTAGAGCCGAAAAGGCAATAGAAATAGCAAATGATATAGCAATGGAGTTAGGACATAAATATATTGGAACAGAACACATACTTTATGGCTTGTGTAAAGAGGGCACAGGTATAGCTAGTAAAGTGTTGGAAAACCAAAACATAACAGATGAAGATATTTTGCAAGAAATAGAAATGCTTATTGGCACAGGTGAAGCAATAGATGATAGAGAAGCTTTAGGTTTTACCCCTAGAAGCAAAAGAGTAATTGAAAATGCCTTTATAGAAGCAAGAAAATTAGGCTCTGAATATATTGGTACAGAGCATTTACTTATTGGGATTATGCGCGAGGGAGATAGTGTGGCTGTAAGAATTATGATGGATTTGGACATAGACCCTAGAAAGTTATATAACGAAATAGTAAAAGTTATAAATGAGGATGAATCAGATGCAAATTCTAATAGAACTACAGACAAAAATTCAGGCAGTTTTAACTCAACTCCAACTTTAAACCAATTTGGTTCAGACCTAACCAAACAAGCTAGAGAAGGAAAGTTAGACCCTGTTATAGGCAGAAAAACTGAAATTGATAGAGTTACACAAATTTTATCAAGAAGAACAAAAAATAACCCTTGTTTAATTGGTGAACCAGGTGTTGGTAAGACAGCTGTAGTAGAGGGATTGGCCGAAAAAATAGTAGCTGACGATGTACCAGAAATGCTAAAAAATAAAAGAGTTGTAACACTTGATATATCTGGTATGGTAGCAGGTGCTAAGTATAGAGGAGACTTTGAGGAAAGAATAAAAAAATGCTTGGCAGAAGTAAAAAAAGCTGGAGATGTAATACTATTTATAGATGAAATTCATACAATAGTTGGTGCCGGCTCAGCCGAGGGTGCAGTAGATGCAGCCAATATTTTGAAACCACTTCTTGCAAGAGGAGAGGTACAAGTAATAGGTGCAACAACCTTAAACGAATATAGAAAATATATTGAAAAAGATAGTGCGCTAGAAAGAAGATTCAGCCCAGTACAAGTAGGAGAGCCTACAAATGAAGAAACTATAAAAATCCTAGAAGGTTTAAGAGATAAATACGAGGCTCATCATAATGTAAAAATTACAGAAGAGGCAATAAAAGCAGCAGTAGAGTTATCTGTTAGATATATAAATGATAGATTTTTACCAGATAAAGCAATAGACTTAATAGATGAAGCAGCATCTAGGGTAAAAATGAAAACATACACAATGCCAGATAATATAAAAGAATTAGAGGAAAAAATTGAGGCAATAAATAGAGAAAAAGAAGAGGCAATTCGTGTACAAGACTTCGAAAAAGCTGCTACATTAAGAGATAAAGTAAATGCAGAAAAAGAAAAACTAGAAAAAGAAAAGAAAAAATGGCAAAGCAAAAACAGTAAAAATGTTATGAGCTTAACAGAAGAAGACATAGCTGAAGTTATTGCAAGCTGGACAGGAATACCTGTAAATAAAATTACGCAAGATGAAAATGAAAAACTAAAACATTTGGAAGAAACACTACATAAAAGAGTAATTGGACAAAACGAAGCCGTTGAAGCAGTAAGCAAAGCAATAAGAAGAGGTAGAGTTGGGCTAAAAGACCCAAACAGACCAATAGGCTCGTTCCTATTTTTAGGACCAACAGGTGTTGGTAAAACAGAGCTATCAAAAGCCTTAGCAGAAGCCCTATTTGGTAACGAATCTGCTATGATAAGGGTAGATATGTCTGAATATATGGAACCACATTCTGTAGCAAAACTTATAGGTTCGCCTCCAGGATATGTTGGATATGACGAAGGTGGACAACTAACTGAGAAAATAAGAAGAAAACCATATTCAGTTATACTATTTGATGAAATTGAAAAAGCTCACCCAGATGTAATGAATATGTTACTTCAAATACTAGATGATGGTAGACTAACAGATGCACAGGGCAGAACAGTAAATTTCAAAAATACAGTAATAATAATGACATCAAATGTTGGAGCAAGAGCTATAACAGACAAAAACGTACTTGGATTTAGCAACAACACAGGAGATGGCAAGCAAGAACAAGAAAAGGAATATGAAACAATAAAGAAAGATGTAATGGCAGAACTAAAAAAACAATTCAGACCAGAATTTATAAACCGTATAGATGATATTATAGTATTCCATAAATTAACTAATGACGACATAGGCAAAATTATAGAAATAATGCTAAAACAAGTAAAAGAAAGATTAAGCGAGCAGGAATATGATGTGGAAATAGATAAATCTGTAAAAGATTTAGT
>CALXRZ010000074.1 GCA_944391015.1 uncultured Clostridia bacterium
GGCATAATTTTTAGCAAAATTTATTGTATCTTGTTCACTTTTTGAAATATATGTACTCATATTTTTCCCTTTCCTTTAATATCTACAATATTGTATATTAAACTACATTTTTTGTAAAGAAAATACACGAAAAAAACAAAAAAATTTACCCTGAAAAATACTAAAGAATAGGTTGACTCGAAAAAATAATAATGATATACTATACCCGAGAAATTTGTCGAGAAAACTAATGAGGAGGAAACAGAAAAATATGAATCACAAACTAATAAAATGTATTAACATATTGTTGGTATTAGTATTTTTAACAGGATTATTCATAACTATGTTTCTTACAAACAAAGCAGAAGCAAAAGAGCAAAATACAAAAGTATATAAAAAAGGAAGTAATATATTAGACGATTACCCGGGCTATTCTGATTTATTAGATAATTTATTAGAAGAACATCCAAACTGGACTTTTACAATTCTATTTACTGGTCTTGATTGGAATACAGTTATCAGGAATGAGACTACAGTAGAACACGGCAGAAATCTAGTACAAGGAAAATCAGGTGCGTGGGTATGTTCTATTTGTGGGGATAAAGCTTATGACAATGGAAGCTGGAGATGTGCTTCAGCTGCTACAGTAGAGTATTATATGGACCCAAGGAATTCGCTATATGATGAAACATATTTATTTCAATTTGAAAACCTAAAATGGTCTGATAATACATATACAATATCTGGTATAGAAAAAATATTAGATGGATGCGATTATTTATTAGAAGATAAAATTACATATACAAATACAAAAAATAAAAAAGTAACAATAGATAAAACTTATGCAGAAGTTATAATGGATGTTGCAGAAAAAGCGGGAATAAGCCCTTATCACCTAGCATCAAGAATAAGGCAAGAACAAGGAACAGGAGATAGTGCTTCTGCAACTGCAACAGGTACGTATTCTGGATATACAGGTTACTATAACTTTTTAAATGTAAATGCATCTGGAAATGGTTCTTCAACAATTATAAAAAATGCTTTAGAATATGCAAAAAAGCAAGGATGGGACACACCTGTTAAAGCAATAGAGGGTGGAGCAGAATTCTTAGTAAAATCATATATTCAATATGGACAAAATACGCTATATTTACAAAAATTTGATGTAGATGACAGCGACGGAGATTTATACTGGCATCAATATCAACAAAATGTAGCTGCAGCAAAAACAGAATGTGTAGATATAATGCAGTCATACAAAGAAATAGATGAAAATTTGAATTTGCCATTCAACTTTGTAATTCCAGTATTTGAAAATATGCCAGAAACAAAATGTGCAATGCCAGGAACTGAATCTATTGTAACGCAAAATATAGAGATAACAGATTCATCTGTGGTTGTGTATAAGTCAAAAGATAAATCTTCAACAAAACTTGCAACCTTGAAAAAAGGAGAAAAGGTTTTAAGAATAGAAATTGACGATAATAAAACAAATGGCTATAAATGGAGCAAAGTTGTATTAAGTAATGGAAATAAAGGATATATCATAACTGAGGGCTTTAAAGTTATTGACGATATTACAAATTGCAACATAGAAGCAGTTGCAATAGAGCCGGGAAATGTTAGAAATGGACCTGGAACTTCAGGAACAGAGGTATTATTAACTTTATCTGAGGGACAACGAGTAACAATAATAGAAAAAGGTAAGTACAACAATTTGGATGGTTATGACTGGTCAAGAATAGTGCTATCTGACGGAACTCAAGGATATGTGGTAGCTAGATACTTAGAAGAAGTTGACGATTCTGGTTCAACCGAGTCGGGAGCAGAGATAGTTGAAGTAATATGCGATGGAGGGCTAACGCTAAGAAAAGAGCCAGGAACAAGTTCAAGTATTTTAGGCTATATTGACAAGGGAGAATATTTAACTAGAATAGAAAAAAACTCAGCTAATAAAAACGGATATATATGGGATAAGGTTGTAACAGACTCTGGTACTACAGGATATGTTGCAAGAGGAGACGACGATGAAGATTATATACGTGTAGTCGGAGAGAGTAATACTAACGGAAATAATTTTAAAATATCCAGCTCAAACATAGTGTGTGAACCAAAGGTAACAGTAGATAATATCAATAATAAATTATCTGGAGCAATAATAAAAGATGCAAAGGGCAAAAAAGTGACAAGTGGTAATATTGGAACCGGTTATACAATAGAATATGATGGAGAAAAGTATACGGTGGTAAAGCTGGGGGATACGAATGGTGATGGAAAAATGACACCAGCAGATTCAACAGCCATTTTGAGAAAATATGTAGGTCTTCAAGAAATATCAAATGCAGAAAATTTGGCAGCTGATACAAATGGAGATGGAAAAGTAACACCAGCAGATTCAACGGTTATTTTAAGAGCATATGTAGGACTTAAAAATATAGAAATATAATTTACAAAGGAGCTAAAAAATGACGAAAAAAGTTAAATTTATACTATTATTTAGTTTTTTTATAATATTAGGGTTATGTACAAAATCTGAGGCAAGAATAACAACATCTGATCCAACAGTTTCATCAGGAGAAACAGCAACAATAACAATAAATAGTCAAGAGCCAGTAGCAAATGGTGCGATTGATGTTACATCAAGTGGAGGACTAACTTTCGTAAGTGTTTCAGGAGGAACTGCAAATGGAACGTTAGTAGCATTTGCAGGAACTGAGAATAAAACAAATGGTCTAGTAACATATACTTTTAAAGTCCCAAAAGTTACGAAGACTACAACTTATAAAGTGACATTTGTGTCTGCAGATATGGCAGATGCAGAAGGAAATACAGTAGCATCTTCTAGTGCTACTTCTACAGTAACAGTAAAAGCTAAAGAAACTTCACCAGGGGACGATAGTAGTGATGGTGGGGATTCCAATAAACCATCAGACACAGAAGATGACAAACCAAGTATTAGCTTTTCATCTATAAATGAAACTGTATATGTTACAAGCAACTTTGTTAATGCTAGAGAGACCTATAGCACTAGTGGTACAGTAAAGTATCAATTTAATAAGGGTGATAGCCTAACGAGAACAGGTATTGCAACAAGTTCAGTTAATGGAATAATTTGGAGTAGAATTTCTTATAAAGGAGAAACTTTATATATAAGTAGTGACTACCTTGATACAAAGAACCCAATTAAATCAGAAGAAGCAAAAGATAATCCAGATGAAAAAGAGCAAGACGAAAAAGACAAGAAAAACGAGGAAGAAGACAAAGATAAGTCTAATGTAAAGGCTTTGCGTTCATTAACAGTAGAGCAATACAAATTAGAGCCAGAATTTGCCCCAGACATTACAGAATATGCTGTAACAGTTGGTGGAGATGTAGAAAAATTGAATATAGAAGCAATGGCTGAAGATGAAAATTCAACTATTGAAATTCTAGGAAACAGCGGACTTCTAATTGGAGAAAACACAATAAATATAAAAGTAACAGCCGAAGATGGAACTGTAAGAACTTATACAATAAATGTAACAAAAGTAGTAGATGTTGGAGTTCAACTCTCAGAACTAAGTGTTGAAAATTATACATTAACACCTGAATTTAGTAGTGATGTATATGAATATACATTAAACATTGGGGATACAAGCATAACTAGTCTTAATATAAATGCAAAATCAGACAAAGAAAATGTTTCCATTGAAATTGCAGGAAATACAGAACTAAAGCCAGGTAAAAATATTATTACAATACTTGTTACATCAAATGATGATAACTTAACTACAACATATCAAATAGTTGTAAACATAGATGAAGCATATAAACAAAATACACAAATAATTGCAGGAATTGACGACAAAGATTTATTTATGTACATTGGAATAGGAGCAGCAGTTTTAATTGTTCTTATAATAATTATAGCAGTTATTGTAAAAAAACATAGAAAAAATGAAGACGAGGACGAGGATTTTTCGACATTAAATAATTATAATGAAGATACTTTAAACAATGATAAAACTAGTATGGATATTTCGAATAAGAGCGAAGATTCTGAAATTCATAAAAGCATAGAAAGCAATAATGAGATAGTAAATAATGACGAACAAGAAAAAGATAAAAAAAGAAAAGAAAAATTAGAAGAATTTAGTAGCTATGCTTCTTCAAGTGATTCTGATGCAAATACAACAACACGTAAAAGAGGAAAACATTTTTAATT
>CALXRZ010000075.1 GCA_944391015.1 uncultured Clostridia bacterium
TACAAAATATTTAGAAAAATAAATTTATTTGTCGAAATTTTTAAAATAATGAACAAAACTAAGTTAGTTATACAAATAAAAAGAAACATATAAATGACTCTATAAAATAGGAATATTTATAGTACATCAGAATAAATTTAGTTAGAGGTGTATTATATGAAAATAAATATAAAAAAGATGACTACATTTTTTATATGTGGTGTAATTGCCATATTTACTATATCTGTAATAAATGTTAATACAACTACGGTTCAAACAAGTTCTAGTGGAATTGTGAGTAGTAAAAAAATAGAATGGGGTATAAAGCGAGCAGACAATCACGAGCAACCAGATTTAGGTGCAGAAAATAAGCGAATAATAGATGAATACAATGGAATTTGTATTGGAAATAGTCAAAAGCCATACATATATTTAACTTTTGATTGTGGATATGAGGCTGGGTATACAGAAAAAATATTAGAGGTACTAAAGCAAAATGATGTAAAAGCCACATTTTTTATAACAGGGCATTACTTAAATTCAGAGCCTGATTTGGTAAAAAGGATGATTGATGAGGGACACACTATCGGTAATCATACAGCAGACCATATATGTATGCCAGAATCATCAGAAGAGCAAATAAAAGAAGATGTTATGGAACTTCATACGGCTTTATATGAGAAATTTGGTTATGAAATGAAATATTTGAGACCACCAAAAGGAGAATATAGCGAAAAAAGTATAGCATACACGAACACATTGGGGTATACAACAGTAATGTGGTCATTTGCTTATGACGACTGGGATAGAAACAAGCAAGGTAGAGAAGAATACGGAAAACAAAAAATACTAGAAAATGTGCATAATGGAGAGGTAATGTTATTGCATAGCACATCAAAAGATAATAGCAATATTTTAGACTATTGCATTAAAGAAATAAAAAATATGGGGTATGAATTTAAGTCTTTAGACGAATTTGAAAAATAAAATTGCTAAAAATTTTAAGGACAAATATGAAAAGTAAAATTTTCAATTTGTTCTGAAGATACATTTTATAAATTATGCAAATAAATTTGCAAAATGAGCCCGGCCCCAATTGTAAAAAAGAGAGGATAAGTGAGTATATGAGAAAAAGACCTAGAAAATTTGATGAAATATTTGAAATTCCGGTTGAACTTAGTACTAATGAGCCAAAACTTACAATAACTGGCTTCGAAAGATTACTTATTGAGAATTATAAGGGGATACTAGAATATCAGGACTATTTTGTTAGGGTAAATACACATATTGGAATAATAAATATAAATGGGTTTAACTTAAATTTAGAAGAGATGACATCGGATGACTTATTAGTAACTGGAAAAATAGAAGGAATTGATTTTGAAGAAATATGTGACGAAGATAAAACTAAATAAGCAAAAGGGAGGAAACAGCTTGAAATCAAATAAGATTTTAGAGTATGTATCAGGATATGTAAATATTGTAATTGAAGGATATTATATAGAACAGTTTATAAATATTTGTAATAATAAACAAATTGATTTATGGAATATTAAAAAAGAAAATTCTATTAAAGTGTATGCAAGTGTATGCATAACTGATTTTAAAAAGCTAAAACAAATTTGTAAAAAGACCAAATGTAAAATTAAAATTCAAAGTAAGAAAGGTTTACCATTCATTATAAAAAAATATAAAAAAAGAAAGTTCTTTTTCATCTTTCTTCTATTGATAATATTGACTATAATTATTTTGTCAAATTTTATTTGGAATATAGAAATTGAAAGTGATGCTGATATACCAAAGGAAGAAATTTTGGAACTTGCTCAAAGCGAGGGACTAGAAATTGGAAAACGTAAGGGTGCTATAGATACCAAAGCTGTTATAAATAAAATTAGGTTAGAAAGGGACGATATTTCGTGGGTTGGAATAGAAATAGATGGAACTAATGCAACAATTAAGCTAGTAAAAGCAGACGAAAAACCAGAAATTATAAATGATGACGAATATTGCAATATTGTAGCAGATAAAAATGCAATGATTTTAAAAGTAAGTGCTCAAAATGGTACACCCCTAGTAAAAGAGGGAGATATTGTAACAAATGGAGATGTTATAGTTGCAGGATGGATGGAAGGAAAGTATACAGGAAAGCAATATGTCCACGCACAGGCCGAAATTCAGGCAAAAGTTTGGTATACTACCACAGAAAAAGTTTACCTACAAGAAACCAAAAAGGTAGAAACTGGAGAAGCTAAAAGTAGTTATTCCGTAAAGATAAATAATTTTCAAATAAATTTGCCTAAAAGTCTTCCAAAATTTCAAAAATATGATACAATAGAGGAGAATAAAAAATTAAAACTATTTTCAAACTTTTATTTACCTTTTGAACTTGTAAAATATACCTATAAAGAGTATAAAGAAGAACAAGTTGTACATAGCATTGAAGAAGCTAAACAAATTGGAATAGATAGGGCAAAGGAAAGTTTACAAGAAAAAATAGATGGTAAAGAAATTTTAGATAAACAAGTTAAAGTAAGAACAGAAAAAGATTATATAGAAGTAGAAGTAACTTATGAAGTAAAAGAAAATATTGGTATAAAAGAAAAAATAGTTTTTTAATAACATTATAAGAAACACGAATGAAGAGAAAGGAAGGATAAAATGGAAGAAAGAAGTTTAAGAATTTATGATTCAGAAAAGACATTTTTCTCTAAAATTACAAATACAATAAACAAATTATTTATACCAACAAAAATTGGAATAAATGGTATGTTAATATCAATAAAAAGAAACAACATACTAAAGGCTTATGATAATTTGCAAGTAGCAAAAGATACAGAAAAAAAAGAAATATTATCTAAAAAATTGGATGATACTTATGCCCTATATTTGGAAGCTATAGATAAATATATAATGGATTCAATATATAAAAAGGTAAGAAATGATGTAGCAACAGAATTTGAAAAAGAAGCTTTATCACAATATTATGTTGTAACACATTTAAAAGAAAGTAATTACACAGAATATAAATATAGAAAACAACTTTATCTAATTGGCTTAGATTATCAAAATGTTCTAACAGAAAAGGAAAAATTAGTAGAAAGGTATAAAAGATTTTATTGCACAGAAACAGAATCTTTATATAAAGGACTACTAAAACATTACTCAATTAGATTAGCAGATAATATTACAGATGCAGAAAAACAAGAGGTATATAATAAAATTTTCAAAGTACTAGAAGAATATATATCTAATATTCTACCTATAAAATTTGAAATAGAAAAGAATGAAACATATAAAGACATTTTAGATGAATTTGATAACTTTGATAGATTTTCAGTAGGAAAGTTAGACCAAAATGATGTAATAGAAAAGAATTTAATTCTTTTAGGATTAAGCAGAAAACTATTTACACATAGTCTTCCTCTTGTAGTAGCAGAGCAATGCTACATAAAACTTTTAAAAGATGCAAGAAGCTTAATAGTAGATACAAAAATTTTGCGTAAACAAGAAAAAGCATACTCACTTTTAATAAGAATAATAGAAGAATATAATGTAAAATTATTAAGCACAAAAATATATTGGGAAAAACCAGCACAAAGAGAAGAATACAAAAAATTCTGGGATAAGTATAAAAAGGTTGAAGAACTTAAAGATAAAGATTATGACGAATATGTAAAA
>CALXRZ010000076.1 GCA_944391015.1 uncultured Clostridia bacterium
ACTTTATATGCTAAAGTAACTGGAAAAGTTAAATTTGAAAGATTAGGAAGAGACAAAAAACAAGTTAGCGTTTATCCAGTAGAGGAAACAGCTAATAAATAGTAATTATTATCCGACTGAGTCGGAAACTTATAAACAGTAAAAAATAAACCATTGGTAAATGCCATTGGTTTATTTTTTGATAAAAAAATTAAGTTACTTTACAAAATGGAAACTAATGGAAATAGAAGGAGGAAAAAGAATCTTGACAGATTATATGGAGGTAGATATAATAGAGATACCAAAAATATATGAGTTAAAAGAAACAATAAAAATTAGCTTATATTACTTTTACTATTTGATAAAAAACTCCTAAAAAGTCTTATTAAAAAATCATAAATCTACCATACCATATAACCCATTTTTCTTCGTAATTATAAATTCTGCTGCTTTCAATGCACCTTCTACATATATATTTCTGGAATAAGCAGTATGAGTTAACTCATAAGATTCATTCTCTCTAATAAATAAAACAGTATGCTCGCCCACTAATGAACCACCTCTAATACAAGAAAAGCCAATTTGATTATACGATTTTGAGGAGGTATCAGTTTTTTTATAACCACTAGAACAATTGAATTTACCACAATTAACAGAGTGGCTCGAATTAGTGAAATCTTTAAAAGTTCTATTAGAAATATTTTTGCTAAATGCATAAGAATACCTATTGTTACAAGCTTTATTTATATTATCTGCTATCATAAGCGCAGTTCCACTAGGAGAGTCAACCTTATTTCGGTGGTGTTTTTCTATTATTTCAATATCTACATTGCTTAATTTTTGGGCAAGTTCGGCTACCATATTAGAAAAAATATTTATTCCATAAGCCATATTTGAAGATTTAAAAATAGGAATAGCTTCAGAAAATTCCTTTATCCTATTTTCTTCATCAAAGCTAAAACCTGTAGTAGCAATTACCATCGGAACTAAATTTTTAATTGCATAATCTAAAGCAATGAAAGTAGCAGATGGAGTAGAAAAGTCAATTATTACATCAGGTTTTTTTGTTATATCATTATAAGAACTCGAATTCTCTTTATCTATACCATACAACAAAGTAAAATTAGCAGAATCTTTTATGTAATTGCAAAGTGCTTTTCCCATATTCCCGTTAGCACCATTCAATAATATATTTATCATAATAAAATTCATTCCTTTCTTGCTTTGCTCAAAGAGGCGCGCGCAGTTATAAAAGATACTTGTTTCAAACTAAATTTCACTCCTTACTTGAGCCACTTTTATGCACATATAATTATTTTTTTGAATTTATTTGTGCAAGTTGACAAGGTTTTGTAAACTACATAAATAAGCATAAAAACCAAAAGAAAAAGATATAACTAATGTTATACCTTATATATAAATTATATTCTAAAAGTTTCCTAAAAATACCATACTTAAAAAAATATATGCACGTCTGTAAAAACTTTTTGCTTGCATTTTATGTTTTAAATATAAATATGTTTCTAAACAAGCACTATACTTATCCATTATTGTTACTATGTACGATTCTCTGTATCTTGGAAAATTTAATGTAACTGGCCACATATGTTTTACAATAACATCTTTTTCAATATCGTTCAAATCAAATATTTCACTTGCATTTTTTAAAGCGATTCTAGGATGAATAAAAGCGTGAAGCCCTGATATATCAATATCTCTATATTTTTTTCGCCAATCATACAAGAACAAATCGTGTAACATAGCGCCACGAGTTGCAGAAACATAATCTAGTCTTAATTTTTTGCAAGTTATATATGTAAAATAAGCTACCTGCATACAATGCTTATAACAAGATGTGTTGCAATGCTGTCTGTAATTTTTCATTTGCTTAACGGTATCATTAGCTATAAGGTCCTTAATAATATCAAAAAACTCAGCCAAATGCTCCCTTTTACCGATTGAACCATACACATTTTCATCATCTATATATGAATCAATATTATGACCAATGTCTGTATATATATCTTCTTTACTTTCATTTATTAAATTATTACTTTTAAATAAATTTAACTTCATAAAATTATTACTCCTACTTTATTTATTAGGTATTAAAATTATGTAAATCATCTTATAATATATATTATAGCATTTTTTATTTATAAAGTGAACTAATTTAATAAATATTTAAGAAAAAGTTGTTTATACTATAAGAAGAGTAGATTTTTTATTTATATTTAGTCCCCCAACATCATAGAAACTGTATAAACTTTACTAAAGTTAAGTTTAACAGTTTGTATACTTGTTGGTCCCCACCTTAAGACATAAATATAAATAAAATCACATCCAATTTTTCATAAGAAAATCAATTTTTTCCTTTCCGGCATCAGATAACTCTACAAGAGGTAAACGTGGTTTGCCATAATCAAAACCTATTTTACTTACAGCATATTTTATAGGAATAGGGTTTACTTCGCTAAATAAAGCATTTATAAGTGGAATTGCATATACTTGTGATGCAGATGCTTTTTGCCAATTACCAGTTAAATAATCCATCACAAGTTCGTGTACAAATTTAGGATATATATTGGATAGCACAGAAATAACACCTAATCCTCCTAATGAAAGTATTGGAACGATTTGGTCGTCGTTTCCAGAGTAAATAGCAAGTTCATCTTGACATAAATTTGCAATTTTTGCAACTTGAGAAATGTTACCGGCTAGCTTCCTTTATGGCAACAATATTGGAAATTTTAGAAAGCTTTAAACAAGTTTCTGGTTCAATATTAAGTCCGGTCCTACTTGGAACATTGTACAAAATAATAGGGATGGATACATTTTGTGCAATTTCAGAAAAGTGAGTAATTAAACCAGCTTGTGTAGTTTTATTGTAATAAGGAGTAACTAATAAGAGTCCATCGGCACCTACACTTTCTGCATATTTAGAAAGTTTTATAGATTCAGCTGTATTATTACCACCAGTACCTGCAATAATTGGCACCCTACCATTTGCAATTTTTATGCTAAAATCAATAACTGCTTTCCTTTCTTCTAAAATCATTGTTGCAGATTCACCAGTAGTACCACAAATAATTAAACTATCTACTCCCTCTAAAATCTGAAACTCAATTAGTTTTCTAAGTTCTTCAAAATTAACTCCATCACTTGTAAAAGGTGTAACTAAAGCTGTACCACAACCTTTGAACAAAACTTTTTTCATCATAAACCATCCTTTCGAAATTATAATTACTAATATGTAGTGTTACAATTGATGTGAAACAAAAATAATAGAAAAAAAGTGATTCAAGTAGTATAATTGAATTGTTCA
>CALXRZ010000077.1 GCA_944391015.1 uncultured Clostridia bacterium
GATTTTGGGTAAAAAAACTTAAATAGCTAAAATAAAGCTCTCTAGTAAGGTATAATACCGTACTAGAGAGCTTTAATAAAGGCTAGAATAGTGCCTAGATTTTATTAAGCACCATTATCCAGTAACGAATAATTTGCAAAAAATTCCACTACCTATTGCAAATTTACATAAAGTGTGATATAATAATTTTGTGTCTATATTTAGACGGTTGTAAAAACATTTCGAAAATAATTATTTTAGCTGAAAAGAGAGGACAACATTATGAGCATTGAAATGAAAAAGAACGAAAGCAAGTTCGAAGTCCGGATAGACCCGAGAACTTTTGAGGGGGAATGGTTGCAGCACAAACCTGTCTCGCACGCAGAACAGGAAGCAATGAAGACCTATAAAAAGCAGAAATGCAAAGGGGAACTTCCTGTCTTTACGTGTATGAGTATCGATCCGGCTTTCATAAACAATGAACTTGTTTATGAAAAGGGGCTTATTCCTGCTGTGGGGTATAGTTACCCGTTCTGGCGTAGGGTTATTAGAGAGTATGACCCTACTAGAAACTCTAGAATAATGAGCATTACTGAATATCAGTACAGGAATATGTTCATTGTTCAGAGGCTTTTCCAAGCCGGTTGGAGTGTTGAAGACAGCTGGAAAGCTGTATTTAGGGATTCCAAGAATATTGGGAATTTCAGACACTCAATTGAAGGGAAAAGCAGGATGAATCCTACCGGTAGCAATCCGGTAGCAGGCTTTTATGACTTAGGAAACACGCGAAAGTTACTATCGCGTGACTTCTATCAAAAGAAGCCTCGCAAAGAGAAAATCTACATCGGAGGAGGTAGCTTCGACAACTTGTCGGGGTTGCACCCTGTAGGGTTTATCCAGGAATTTGACTGGGTAGATACCGATGTGTTCTCTGCCATCGGAATGTTGGTAATGGACCCGTAAATAAGGAAAACGAACTTTCACAAAAAAGGAGGAGAATTGCTATGCAAGGCTCCTCCTTTTTTGTGGTATGGTAGATTTAATAAAAGACTTTACTTAAAATAATATATAGTATAAAATATATAAATAGATATTATAATTATACTAAATAAAAAAGGTGTGATTTGTAAATATGAAAAAAATTTTATATAATGCTGATTTTATAACATTAGATGGTGAAAACCAAAACATTGAAGCAATACTTATAAATAATGGTAAAATTGAAAAAGTAGGAAAAGAAAAAGAAGTATTAGCCTTAAAAGATAGCAAAACAGAAGTGATAGATTTATCTAAAAAAACTGTTATGCCATCCTTTATAGATGCACATAGTCATTTTTTTGCAGTGGCAAACGATTTATCACAAGCTAATCTAAATAATTGTAAAAGTTTTGACCACATACAAAATTCAATATTAAGTTATGTAAAACAAAAAGGTATAAAGCCAAATGAATGGATTATTGCAAATAATTATGATAATAACAATTTACAGGAGGGTAGAAATATTACAAAAGAAGAATTAGACAAAGCATTTCCAAGTAACCCTATTGTTTTAAAACATAAATCAGGACATAGTGGAGTGTTAAATTCAAAAGGTTTACAAATGCTAAATATAACAGAAAATACTATTGCACCAGATGGTGGAAAAATAGAGAAAAAGGATGGAAAACTTACAGGATACTTAGAAGAAAATGCATTTATTGAAAATATAAAGAAAATTCATATTGCTCCCGAAGACGAACTAATAAAAAATGTAAAATTAGCACAAGAAAAATATGCTTCTTATGGAATTACAACAGTTCAGGAGGGATATCTTACCAAAGAGTTAATACCTATATATAAAAAAATACTAGAAGATAAAGTGCTGAATGTAGATGTAGTTGCATATATTGATGAAAGATATGAAGACATAATAAGAAAAGAGTTTGCAAACAACATTAAAATATATAAAAATAACTTAAAAATAGGTGGATATAAAATATTTTTAGATGGTTCTCCTCAAGGAAGAACAGCGTGGATGAGAACACCTTATGCAAATGATGAAAATTACTATGGATATGGAACTATGCAAGACCAAGAGGTAGAAAGAATAATAGATAAAGCATATACTAATAATTTGCAAATTCTTGCACATTGTAATGGCGATAGAGCAGCAGAACAGTTTATATATTGCATAAAAAAATTAGATAAGAACATAGCAAAAATACGACCAGTTCTAATACACGGGCAATTATTGGGAGTAGACCAATTAGAGGACGTAAAAAAATTAGGAATTATACCATCATTTTTTATTGCTCATACTTATTATTGGGGAGATGTGCATATAAAAAACTTTGGACTTCAAAGAGCAGAAGAAATTAGTCCAGCTGGTAGCAGTAGTAAAAAGCAAATCGTGTACACATTTCATCAAGATTCACCTGTAATAGAACCAAATATGTTTGAAACAATTTGGTGTGCAGTAAATAGAAAAACAAAAGATGGAAAAACCTTGGGAGAAAAAGAAAAGGTAGACGTAATGGAAGCTTTAAAGGCTGTTACTATAAATTCAGCATATCAATATTTTGAAGAAAATGAAAAGGGAAGTATCAAAGAGGGCAAAAATGCAGATTTAATAGTAACAGATAAAAATCTTCTAAAAATAGATAAAGATGAAATAAAAAATATACAAGTTTTGGAAACAATAAAAAATGGAGAAACAATTTACAGTTTGTAAATTGTCTCTCACTACATTAGCTCTTAAATAAACATACATTGTTTAAAAGAGTAAAAAATTAGTGTTAAATGTGATATAATCTTATACACAAACTAATATATTAAATAAGGAGTAATAAAATGACAAAATTTTTAATTAAATTATTTATAAAGGACAAAGATAATGTACAAAATGTAGAAGTAAGAGAAAAATATGGAATGCTATCAAGCATAACAGGTATAATAGTGAATGTGTTATTATCAGTATTTAAGTTAGTAATTGGTGTGCTAGCAAATTCAATGGCAATAATATCGGATGGCTTAAATAACATTTCGGATGCAGGTTCATCAGTAGTAACAATGCTGGGTTTTAAAATGTCACAAAAAAAGGTAGACGCAGACCATCCTTGGGGGCACGGAAGGATGGAGTACATAAGTGCATTTATAGTAGACATTTTAATTATACTAGTTGGATTTGAATTATTACAAAGTTCAATAGAAAAGATAATAAATCCAGAATTACCAAATGTAAATTATATAACAATTATATTATTAGTT
>CALXRZ010000078.1 GCA_944391015.1 uncultured Clostridia bacterium
ATTTTTCTTTTTATCGCAGGAAAGGTGCTCCAAATCGCACTCGCTTCAAAGAAGCTCGTTTGGTCGCTTACGCGTCACTACAAAAATTTTCTAAATATACATATTACCTAGGTTCAGAACCTAAACTTACACAAAAACCATTATCTAGTAACTTATATAACGAAATGTGAATAAAAAATTGTCCATTTGCTCTAATTATATGATATAATAAGTTAAAAATGTATGAAAGAAAGGGATAACAATGATAGATTTAGATAAAGCAAAAAAGGAATTCGAAAAATATGTAAAGCCTTATGACATACAAAATGCTAAAATAAGTAGAAAAATAGCTCATTCATATAGAGTAGTAGAGGTATCGGAACAAATTGCAAAAAGTTTGAATTTAACTGAAGAAGACATAGAACTTGCAAAACTAATTGGATTATTACACGATATAGGTAGATTTGAGCAAATAAGAATATATGACACCTTTAGTGATAAAGACAGTATAGACCATGCAAATTTAGGGGTAAAAATTCTTTTTGAAGATGGCTTAATAAGAAACTTTATTGAAGAAAATAAATATGACGAAATAATATATAAAGCAATAAAAAATCATAATAAATATGCTATAGAAGAGGGACTAAACGAAAGAGAACTACTTCATGCAAAAATAATAAGAGATGCAGATAAAACCGATATATATGAGATATATATTAATGATTTAGCCAAAAACGTATATGTAGCATATAATTATGACAACATTTCAAAAGAAAAAATTTCTGATAAAATATTAGAGACAGTTAAAGCACATAAATTAGTTAATAGATACGATATTAAAAACGAAGCAGATAAGTATGTTTCCTCACTTGCATTTGTATTTGATTTCTATTTTAAAAAGGGACTAGAAATTGTTAAAGAGAGACAATATATAACTAAATTAATAAATAGGGTAAAAACAAAAGATAATGAAGCTGAAATGAATTTGATAGAAGAAAACATACAAGAGTACTTTAAAGAAAGAAATGTATAAGAAGTTGCTAGATTTCAGAAAAAACTATATAATAAAAGAAATATACTTTTAAAGGAGAAAAAAGTATGAGTTTGGATGATATATTAAAAATAATAGATAGTAGTGAACTGCCAAAAGGTGAAGATAAAAAAGAAATAGAAATTGCAGACAGCTTAAAACCAACATTTGAAAATGTAGCGAGAGAATTTATAACAAAGACTTTATACAAAATATTATATAGTAATGAAATGCCTAATTTTACGTCTGATTTTAGAGAGGATGAGGCAATAGAGTTTATAGAAAAAACATTACAAGATTACAGAAATGAATATACAGATAAACCTTTTGATAAAGAATTAAAAGAAAGAATATTACAAAAATTAAGAGAAAAGTCAAATAATAACAATACGCAACCAGTAATGATTGTAAAAGACTATAAAAAATTTTTTGAAATGTTAAGACAATTTTATGAGAGAAATATAGAATTATTTTTTTTAAAGAACGAAAAATCCGTATTTTCCTGTATATGAAAAAGACAACTGTCTTGAGCAAATATGGTTAAGAGCTACACCAGATGATTTTAATAATCCTGAAGAGTTTTTAAGAAAACAGGTCGAGATGATAAGAGACAGAACTTTTGAAAAATATGATAATGAAACTTATTTAGGAAAATTAAATTCTTTAGATGGTAATATAGTTTGTGTAAAAAATGGAATTGCAAGGACGTGGGATGAGAATTCAAGAGAATTTGAAATAACCATTTATGATAAAAGATATTATCATAATACAGATAAGTTTAATAGAAAAAGATATAAACTCCCAGTTATAAGATATGGTATTTATACAGAAGATGGAAAAAAGATTTGCCGTATTGGTTCTGTACAAAATAAAAATGATGAGAAAGATAAAGATGATGATTTAAATGAAAGTATAAATGTAGCAAGAAGAGAATTAAATAAAGGTGAATTAAAAAAAGAGAATTATAGAGAAAAGGTAGAACCAGCTAAAACATTAGCATTAAGTATATTTTTGAATTTTTTAAGTAGAGAAGGAATTACAGAAATTGAAGTTCCGGGTATGTATGTATTAGACTATGAATATCATAGAAAAAGAGGAATAGAGCTAAAAAGAAAATTTGATACAATATGGACAGAAGAAAATAAAAGGGAAGAACCAAGAATCTATGAAGAAGAAAAAATTATTTATCAAAGAATTATGAAAAAGAAGATATTATTAGTGAAATAAAAACAGAGCGCTTTATTTACAATGTAAAAAGACTGTTATCACACTATCCAAATGGAGAAATAAAAAGTTATCCAGGAGATGTAGATAGTTTTTTACATTTGAGTATTCCAGTTGTAAAAAGTGAAAACGAGATAAATGGAGATATATTAAGAGAATTTTACAGATTGGTTAAAGAAAAATACTTAGAAAATGAAAGATAATGCATAAGCTAAAATATAATAATAAGAGATTTAATATTTGACAAATTTATTATTTCTTGTGTATTTACATAAAAAAGTATTGATTTAATTTAAAACTTAATATACAATATTAAAATAGAGGAAACATAAATAAAGTAGTAGGCAAAACGATAATTTCTAAAATATTATATGTTATTAAATACAAAATGAGTGTTAGGAGTTTTTTATATGGATGAAGAAAAACTAAATAGCAATAATTCAAATTTTAAAATGACAACAGAAGAAGCTATAAGACTAATTGACATAATAAAAGAAAGAATTTCTGAAGAAACATTAGAATTCCCTAGTATAGGAACTAAATTAGAATTTGATGTATTTGCTAGAAGAGAAGATACAAAATTTATTGTAAGTATAAGAAGAGGAAAAATAGATAAAAAGAAATGTACATATCAAGGAAGAACATATTTCAATAATATTCCTTTACTAAGATTAGATATTACTAATTCTTTTCATATAAATTCAGATGGAACAAAAATTGAAGGAAATCATTTACATATATATAATGAAATAACAGAAATGCGAGATGCAGTTCCATTTAATATAAAAAATGCAGATTTATATGAGTGTTGTTTAGAATTTTTTAAAAAGTTCAATATTATACAAGATAATGTTGGCATATTATATCAAATGAGTGATAATGTAAAAAGTTCTATGAAAAAATAGGAAAAAGCACATTGAAAATCGAATACAGGTAAAAATCCGATAATCGACCTTGCAAAATATTTGAAAAATGATGCAAAA
>CALXRZ010000079.1 GCA_944391015.1 uncultured Clostridia bacterium
TCGATTATCGGATTTTTACCTGTATTCGATTTTCAATGTGCTTTTTTCTATTTTTTCATAGAACTTTTTACATTATCCTCGCTTTACTTAAAGGCACACATAGTTATAAAAGAAAATTCTTTCAAACTACATTTTCTCCTTTTAAACTATGATGACGTTCTATTAGTCCATATTCGAACTTTTAAGAACGTCAATTCATTCATAGTTCTGTTTGAAAAAAATTGTATTTTGGTTAAGCAACACAAGCTAGAAAACCGGAGACGTGCTTTTTGCACGTTTCTGATTTTCTATGTGAAATTTAACAACTCAAATTTTTTTTCAAACCCTTACTCTTTCTTTCTTGCTTCTCTTTCTCTAGTTTTACTGTCTAATATTTTCTTTCTTAAACGTATGCTTTTTGGAGTTACCTCAACTAGTTCGTCATCTTGTATAAATTCTATTGCTTTTTCTAGTGATAGTTTTATTGGTGGTACTAGTCTCAATGCATCATCTGAACCTGATGCTCTTGTATTTGTTAAGTGTTTTTCTTTACATACATTTATAGATATATCCTCGTTTCTAGAGTTTATACCAACTATCATACCTTCATATACTTCTACACCTGCACCTATAAATAGTTCTCCTCTTTCTTGTGCATTGTATAGTCCATATGTTACTGATGTTCCTTGCTCAAATGCTACAAGCACTCCTCTTGTTCTTGCTTGTATGTCGCCTTTGTATGGTTCATAGCATTCAAATGTGCTATTCATTGTACCTTCACCTTTTGTGTCTGTTAGGAATTCTGTTCTGTATCCAATTATTCCTCTTGCTGGTATTTTGAATTCTACTTTTGTATGTCCAGTTTCTGCTGGTTCCATATTTAGCATTTCTGCTTTACGTCTTCCTAATTTTTCTATAACGTTTCCTATGCAGTCATCTGGTACGTTTACAACTAGTCTTTCCATTGGCTCACATTTTACGCCATCTATTTCTTTGAATATAACTTTTGGACGAGATACTAATAGCTCAAAGCCTTCTCTTCTCATATTTTCTATTAAAACTGATAAGTGTAGCTCTCCACGTCCACATACTTCAAAGCTATCTGCTGAACTTGTTTCTTTTACACGTAAGCTTACGTTTCTTTCTAGCTCTTTCATCAATCTATCACGTATATGTCTTGATGTTACAAATTGTCCTTCTTTTCCTGCAAATGGTCCATTGTTTACACTAAATGTCATAGATACTGTTGGTTCATCTATGTCTACAAATGGTATTTTTTCTGGGTTGTTTATGTCACAAATTGTATCTCCTATATTTATGTCTGCTATACCAGATACGCATACTATATCTCCTGCTGATACTTCTTCTTTTTCTACTCTTTTTAGTCCTTCATAAGTATATAGTTTTGCTATTTTTCCGTTTTCTGTTTTATCTGCTTTGCACACAGCAACACTCATACCATTATTTATAGTTCCTCTTTCTATTCTTCCTACTGCTATTCTTCCTAAATAGTCATCATAGTCTATGTTTGATACAAGCATTTGCATAGTACCATCCATATCGCACTTTGGTGGCTCTATGCTTGATATTATTGTATCAAATATACAATTTACATTATCACTTTCATCCTCTAAATGCATTTTTGCTATTCCGTTTTTTGCTGATGCATAAATTACAGGGAAGTCTAATTGTTCATCATTTGCATTTAACTCAATAAATAACTCTAATACTTTGTCTACAACTTTTAAAGGTTCTGCACCTGGTCTATCTATTTTATTTATTATTACTATTGGTTTTAAGTTTAATGCCAAAGATTTTTTTAGCACTTCTCTTGTTTGTGGCATTGGTCCTTCAAATGCATCAACTAATAAAAGTACACCATCCACCATTTTTAGTACACGCTCAACTTCTCCTCCAAAGTCTGCGTGTCCTGGAGTGTCTACTATGTTTATTTTTGTTCCATTGTACATAACAGAAGTATTTTTAGAAAGGATTGTAATTCCTCTTTCTTTTTCTATGTCATTTGAATCCATTATTCTTTCGTCTACTTGCTCATTTGCTCTAAAAACGTGACTTTGCTTTAAAAGAGCATCCACTAAAGTAGTTTTTCCGTGGTCTACGTGTGCAATTATTGCAACATTTCTTATATTTTGGTTGTTCATAATAATTACTCCTTTTTATTTAGATTTATCATAACTTAAGACGTTTTCCAATATTTTCGTTGAAAAACGCCTATTTCTCAAAAAATCAGCTTACAAAATTATACACCTATTATGTAATTTTGTCAAATCTAACTTCTTTCTAGTTTTTGTAAAAAATTTGCACAATCATTTTCGTTCATAATTGATTGAAATTCTTCTTCGTCAAATATATCAAATTTTGTATTTTTATATTGCACATTTACATCAAGTACTATTGCATAGGGTATATAACTCTCATATATTGCAAATTCTCGTATTTCGTATTCTTCTATTACTAACTGTTTCCAAGTTTTAAAATCAAATTTTTCATTTTTAGTATCATCAATTAGTGTATCAATTATATAAATATAACTTTTACTTTTTACCTTACTTCTATATTCTTTGTCTGCCAAATAAAAATTAGTTTTCTTTTCGCCTTGTTCATTACTTTTTGATATATCAATTATTTTTTCAGCATATAATTCCATAATATCTGCTATTAAATCTTTATATTTTAATCTATTATTTATTAAATATCCTACAACAGATGGTGGATATTCTGTAGAAATATCTCTGTTTAAGTACTCAATATCTTCGTAACTTTCTTTTTGATATTTTATATTTCTAAAATTTTTATAGACAACTAAAAATATTCCAAATATGATTCCTATTAAGATAATACTAAATACTGGATTTAGTATAAATGCTACTCCAAACTGTGAAAACGCATAAGCCATTATAGCGAAAATAAGCAATCCCCAACCTATTAGCCTCATTTTTTTATTTTCACTTTTATTAAGCGCTGTTACTAATAATAGTACTAGAAGTATTATAATAATTATAATATAATTATACAGACTGTTGACAAACCCCAGAAATTTTTTCTGGGGTTTAAACAAATAAGTATTAAAAATGTTATGTTTATTTTTAA
>CALXRZ010000080.1 GCA_944391015.1 uncultured Clostridia bacterium
GCTGGGAATAGTATTATTCCTACCAATGCTGACACTATATGTATAATAATATACTTCTTAAGCATTTTGTATTGTTTTTTCTGTATGAATCTTATGAACATTAACACAAATATTCCAAATACTAAAATGCAGAAGTAATATTGCGTTAAAAAGCCAAGTAGTATAGTCCAAAATAACTGCCATTTTTCTTTTTTGGTTATTTCTAAATTATTTTTTAGAATTTTTAGGTTGACGTATAAATATGCTATTCCAAAGAAAGTTATCATCATATACATTCTTAAGAATATTACCGTCGATGCTGCTCCCATACTAAGTCCATATAATACTAATGCAATTAGTCCTAGCCATTTTTTGTTAAACATTTCAAATATTTTTTTAATTACAACAAAGCTTAAAACAAAAAATAGTAGGTTTATAGAAAATATAATATATTTAGAGAATATTCCATATGCAATGCTAGATACTAAATGCACTAACATATAGAACAATGGTGGATGCACATCTCTGGATTGATTATAATAAACTGAAAAGTAATTAAGCACATCTCCTTCTCCTATTGTTACATAGTCTTTTGCATCTTCACTTGTTTTCCACACAGGCTTATCTCCACTATGAATTTCGCCTGCCAATTTTCCAAATTCGTCTTGATGTGACAAATAATATCCAATATTTTCTATAGTTTTTCCTATAGAATCTCCTATTACATATTTTTCGATGGTTCTATTTAAAAAGTCCGATTTTCCTGCTGCCTGAAAAACATTGTCCCATTTATAATTAGAGGAACCATATGAAAATATTTCATCTTCGTGAAAGCCCTCTTTTTTTCCTATCCAATAAAACATAAATACTACTGTAATTATTAGTATTATTATGCTTATAATATTGTACCCCTTTTTGCTATTTATTTTTTCTAACATATATATTTCTCCCCTCTTCTATTTTTTGTATGCTATACTTGCAACAACTTATTCAAGAATAGCACATATGCATATAAATATCAAGATTTTGAGGCTTTTTTTATATTTCGTTTGTTACTGGATAATGGTGCTTTTCTTACTTTTCTGATGTTTTTTTACAATTTTTGCCCGGCCCCAATTGTAAATTCGTTAACATAATTTCCAGAGCTTCTTTTTGTAATAAAATTTATTTTAAGCAATATATTTATATAAACTATAATTTTAATAGGAGGTTATGCTTTGAATAGTATGTTTTTGAATAAAAAAATTATTAAAATAATAAGTTTTACGTTAATTTTTATAACTATATTTATGTTTTCTGTAGTTTTTGCATCTGATGATTCTATATATGTATGGTCTACAGAAACTGAGCCACTAACTACCGAAACTAGTAGCTCTGCAAAAAATGCAGAAGATACTTCTGATGGTGGGAACACTACAATCACTGAGACTAGTGCTGAAGAAAATACTAAAGATGAGTCAAATGGTAATACTTTGAATTTAGAGTCTGGTGGTGCTGTTTTAATTGAGCAAACTACTGGGCAAGTGCTATATGACCACAATATGCACGAAAAGCTAAGGCCTGCAAGTGTTACAAAGGTTATGAGTATTTTGCTAATTATGGAAGCGGTAGATTCTGGCCAAATTTCTTTACAGGATAAAGTCCCTTGCTCTGAGAATGCTGCTGGTATGGGTGGTTCACAAATTTGGCTTGAAGTTGGCGAAGAGTTAACTGTAGATGAAATGCTAAAAGCTATTTGTGTGGTTTCGGCTAATGATTGCACTGTTGCAATGGCAGAATATTTATGTGGTAGCGAAGAAGCATTTGTGAGTAAGATGAATGAAAGAGCTAAAGAGTTAGGTATGAATGATACTACTTTTAAAAATTGCCACGGCATAGATGAAGATGGTCATTTGACCTCTGCTTATGATATTGCTCTTATGTCGCGAGAACTTTTAAATAATCATCCTACTATTTTAAATTATACTACAATATGGATGGATACTCTAAGAGATGGCGAATCAGAATTAGTTAATACCAATAAGTTAATTAGAAATTACAAGGGTGCTACTGGACTAAAAACTGGCTCTACATCTGTTGCATTATATAATTTATCTGCAAGTGCTACTAGAGATGGTATGTCTTTAATTGCTGTTATATTAAAAGCTCCTACAACTAAACTACGTTTTTCTGAAGCCCAAAAGTTATTAGATTATGGTTTTAATAATTACGAATTCAAGAGCTTAGCTGTTAAAGGCAATGTGCTAAAAGAAGCTGATGTAACTAAAGGTGTTACTTCAAAAGTTAATTTAATTGTTGAAAATGATGTAGGAATTTTATTAAAAAAAGGCGAAGATAAAAACGTAAGTCAAACTATAAATTTGGATGAGAATTTATCTGCTCCTGTGTATGAGGGGCAAAAAGTTGGAGAAATTGTATTTACTCTTAATAACGAAGAAATTGGTAGAACTAATATTGTAGCAGAAAAGGCTATTGAAAAGAAAACGTTTTTTAGTATATCAGCGTATGTGTATATGAATTGGTTTAATGTGCTAAAAAAATTATAATAGTATCTTTTCCCTTTTTAGCTATTCTTTATTCCCCTATTGACACATATGTCATCTTATGATATTTTTGCTTTAATGAGATAATGTAAAAAGTTCTATGAAAAAATAGAAAAAAGCACATTGAAAATCGAATACAGGTAAAAATCCGATAATCGA
>CALXRZ010000081.1 GCA_944391015.1 uncultured Clostridia bacterium
GTAAATGAAGCTTATGAAGTATTATCTAATCCTGAAAAAAGAAAAATGTATGATCAATTTGGAACAGCAGATCCAAGTCAAGGTTTTGGAGGAGGAGCTGGTGGTCCTTTTGGAGGAGGAAATGGTTATTATTCATATTCTTCTTCAGGAGGATTTGACGGATTTGGTGATTTCGGCGACTTAGGAGATATCTTCTCTTCATTTTTTAGTGGTGGCTTTGGGGGTAGAAGTAGTACTAGAAATAATAACGGACCAAAACAAGGAGCTGATTTAAGAACAAATTTAGACATTACATTTGAAGAATCTTTTTTGGGAACAGAAAAGCAAATAAACTTAACAAGAAACGAGACTTGCCCAACTTGTAAGGGCGAGGGAGCTAGACCAGGAACTAAAAAGCAAACTTGTTCAATGTGCCACGGAACAGGACAAATAAAACAAACGCAAACCACTATTTTTGGTCAAATGCAAACTGTAAGACCTTGTACAAATTGTAATGGAACAGGTGAAATTATTCCAGAGCCTTGTATGGAATGTAAAGGTAAAGGAATCGTTAGAAAACAAGTACGCGTTTCTGTAAAGATTCCAGCAGGTATTGATGAGAATCAAACAATCGTATTAAGAGGCGAAGGTGAGCCGGGAGAAAAAGGTGGAGCCAAGGGAGACCTTTATATAACTATACATATAAAAAGACATAGTATATTTACAAGAAAAGGTCAAGATGTACTTTGTGAAGTGCCAATTACATTTACACAAGCAACATTGGGAGCTGACTTGGAAATACCTATGGTTGATGGTTCGAAGGAAATATATAGAATTCCAGATGGAACTCAGCCAGGAACTAAATTTACGATTAGAGGAAAGGGCTTTAAGAATATAAATAATGGTTCACAAGGAAATTTTGTATTTACTGTACTTGTTCAGGTGCCAAAGAGACTTACTAAAGAACAAAGAGACCTAATGGTAGAACTTGCAAAAACAATGAATGAACAACCACCTGTTAAAAAGAGAGGATTATTCGGATAAAAAGTTGTCGAAAACATAAATCGACGTAGATAAGCGACTGCGGTCGCTTTTATTGTAGAAGACAACAAGGTTCTGGGGTACCCGACCTGACTGCAATCTTTGATTGATATGTCGGGTCAGGTTCTTATTTTTTGTGTAATAAGAGAAAGCAAAAATGTTTACAAAGTAATGTATTAAAAAATAACGTAAAAGTGTAAATAAATGTCGAATTATAGCATACTATATATTAGGTAGTGTTACTTAATACTACTTAGGAGGTAAGAGACTATGACACAAAATAAATGTTGCAAAAAGGAAAAATGTTGCGTAGATTTAATAGTATGTATTTTAACTTCTTTACTAACTTTTGTAATAGGTGTATTAGTTGGTGGACTAACAGGCTTAGTTACTGCACTAGGCTTAGGAGCAATAATAGCAATACTAGCAATTTTAGTTATATTACTAATAATTAGAATAATTACTTTAATATGTTGTAAAGAGCCAAAAGATACTTGTTGTTGCTACAATGATTATGATAAATATTGCTAAAAAATAGAAGACTTTACATTTTAGTGTAAAGTCTTCTAATGGTTATAAAATTCTCACTTAGTAGTAGGACGATTAGTTAAATTATAAAAGTTATTGTATTCCTAATATTTTTTTCGCTCTAGCCACATCTTCTGTGGTAGCATTAGGAACATCTTCAAGTTCATAGTTACAGCCTAAATTTTCCCATTTAAACCTACCTAAATCGTGATAAGCAAGTATTTCTACTTTTTTCACATTTTTTAGAGTAGCTAAAAAATCTTTAAGTTTAAGTAAATCGTCTTCGTGGTCTGTAATTCCAGGAACTAAAACTTGCCTAATCCATACAGCTTTACCAATATCACTTAAATATTTTGCAAATTCTAGCTCAAGTTTATTTGAAACTCCTACTAAATTTTTACATATATCATCATTTATACATTTTATATCAAGTAAAAATAAGTCTGCAAAATCAATAATTTTTTTCATTTTATCAGTAAGAGGAAAATTACCAGAGGTGTCTATTGCTGTATGAATTCCTAATTTTCTTAATTTAGGCAATAATTCAAGTAAAAAATCTTGTTGCAAAAGTGGTTCTCCTCCTGAAAGTGTAACTCCACCATTAGATACCGTAAAGTAATTTTTATACCTTAAAATTTTTGCGATTAGTTCATCTGAAGTATATTCTAAACCTGCATTTATAGCCCAAGTGTCTCTATTGTGGCAATACTTACAACGAAGACCACATCCTTGAAAAAATACTACAAACCTAATACCTGGTCCATCTACTGCGCCAAAAGATTCAAAAGAATGAATCCTTGCTTTTACTTGATTATTTGAGTTTTGTTCAACCATAAAATCCTCCCCTTTGACTCAAATAATATAAGAGTTAAAAAGAATTGGCTTTTGGCTAGGCGTAATTGATTAGAAATTTATGAGGTGTACTTTTGTACATTGATTAAATTTCTAATCAATTAGAACAACGCCAAAACCATTTATCTTTAACTCTTAAATTCTTTCGTGAATAGTTCTATTTATAACATCTAATTGTTGTTCTCTTGTTAGTTTTATAAAGTTAACAGCATATCCAGAAACACGAATTGTAAGTTGTGGGTAATTTTCTGGATGATCCATTGCATCTAATAATAATTCTCTATTAAATACATTTACATTTATATGATGTCCAGTCTGTTTAAAGTATCCATCAAGCATACTTACTAAATTATTTACTTTAGTTTCTTCGTCCTTACCTAAAGCTGCTGGTGTTATAGAAAATGTAAATGAAATACCATCTTCTGAGTATTCGTAAGGAAGTTTTGCAATAGTATTCATTACTGCTAATGCTCCGTTTGAATCTCTTCCGTGAAGTGGGTTTGCTCCTGGTCCAAATGGCTCTCCAGCTCTACGTCCATCAGGAGTATTACCTGTATTTTTACCATAAACAACATTTGATGTAATTGTTAGTATTGATAATGTGTGTTTTGAATGTCTATATGTGTGATGTTTTTGTAATTTTCTTAAGAAAGATTTTACAACATCTACAGCTATTTGGTCTACACGGTCATCATCATTTCCGTATTTTGGAAAATCTCCTTCTACTTGGTAATCAACAGCTAAACCTGTTTCATCTCTTATAACTTTTACTTTAGCATATTTTATTGCAGAAAGTGAATCAGCTACAACAGATAAACCAGCAATTCCACAAGCCATAGTTCTTAATATATCTTCATCTCTATCGTGTAAAGCCATTTCTAAAGCTTCATAAGAGTATTTATCGTGCATATAGTGAATTGCATTTAATGCTTTAATGTATATTTTTGCAACATAGTCCATCATTACATCAAATTTTTCCATAACTTCGTCATAGTTTAAATATTCAGAAGTAATAGGTTGATATTTTGGAGCAACTTGTTTTCCTGAATTTTCATCTCTACCACCATTGATAGCATAAAGTAAAGTTTTTGCAAGGTTTGCTCTAGCTCCAAAGAATTGCATTTGTTTACCAATTTTCATTGCAGAAACACAGCAAGCTATACCGTAATCGTCGCCTAAAGTAATTCTCATTAAATCATCATTTTCATATTGAATTGATGAAGTTCTAATAGAAATATCTGCACAATAATTTTTAAAGCCTTGTGGCAAATTATTTGACCATAATACTGTTAAGTTTGGTTCTGGTGCAGGTCCTAAGTTATCTAAAGTATGAAGTACTCTGAAAGAGTTTTTAGTAACTAATGTTCTACCATCAACGCCCATACCACCAATACTTTCTGTTACCCAAACTGGGTCTCCACTAAATAATTCGTTGTATTCTGGTGCACGTAAGAATCTTACTAATCTTAA
>CALXRZ010000082.1 GCA_944391015.1 uncultured Clostridia bacterium
AATGTTTTTTTGCTTGGTTTATAGTATTTTATCAATGTTAACTTTAAAAGATAAAATTTTACAATTTTTTTCAAAAAACTATTGAATATTTTATATTTTAATAATATAATTTAGTATATTATTATACGAGAGATAAAAGGAGATAAAAATGGAACTAGTAAAGAACATATTTTTTAATACAGATAAATTGATAGAAAATAATACAGTTAAAATATCATACACAGGCAAACTTTTTCAAGACAATTCTGAGGAAGTATTTGCTCATTATGGTTTTGGTACTAATTGGGATAATTTAAACGAAGTTAAAATGGAAAAAACTGAATTAGGATTTCAAGTAGAAATAGAATTGATTTCTAGTGATACATTAAACTTATGTTTTAGAAATTCAAATAACGAATGGGATAATAATGATGGTCAAAACTATATATTCCCTATAGAAAAGGCCGAACTGTCTTTAGTAGTTACAGAAGATAAAGGAATATCTGCTCCTCGTAGATTAAGAAAAACTTATTTGTGGAGCAAAAAAATACGTTTAGCTGTATATAAAATAATAACTTATTTACCAAAAATAATCTCTGGAAATTATAAAAGAAAAATAAAAAATGAAGATTAGATATATAAAAAAGAATGAACAAGTTTTATTGTTCATTCTTTTTTTATATAACATTATAATAATTCTCCTCGGCCTATCTTCTTCCAAAAAAGACACATATAAAACTATTTTTACATATGCCAGCCACCATTTATAGAAATAATTTCTCCTGTAGTATAATCATCATCAATTAGCCAGCCTACACATTTTGCAATGCTTTCTGTTTTCCCTATTTTCTCTAGTGGAATTTCTTTTTCTATATCTTCTAGCTCTTCTGTGGTATATTCTTTGTTCATATCTGTATCTATTATTCCTGGCGCTATTGCATTTACACGTATATTAGATGGTCCTAATTCTTTTGCTAGCGCCTTTGTAAAGCCAATTAGTCCAGCCTTTGCAGTGGAATAATGTACTTCCATACTTCCTCCGGTTATTCCCCAAATAGATGAAATATTTATAACGAGACCTTGTTTATTTCTAATCATACTTTTAACAGCTTTTCTTGTACAGTAAAATGCTGAATTAAGATTATTATTTATCATATTATTCCAATCTTCATCGGTTATATCTGTAAATAGCTTGGTTTGAGATATACCTGCATTGTTTATAAGCACATCTACTTTTCCATATTTATCTAAAGCATATTGTATTAGAGCCTCTGCTTCTATTTTTTTAGATACATCTGCTTTAAAAATATCTACAGTTACTCCGTCTTTTTTTAGTTCGTTTTCCACATTTTTGGCACAAGTTTCAGATTTATTGTAGTTTAAAATTACTGTATAACCTTTTCTTGCTAGGTATTTTACAATGCTTGCTCCTATTCCCCTTGAGCCACCTGTTACTATAACTATTTTATTTGCTGTATTTTTTTCTTGATTTTCTACCATAATTCAAATTCGCTCCTTTGTAAGTTGAAGTTTTGAAATTCTTTCTGACAATAATTATTACAAAATTTCTTTTTATTTGAAATCTCTTTTCCACAGTTTAAGCACTTCAATAAACATTCCTTCTTTCGAAAAAAAGAAGAACTAGAAATTCCAGTTCTTCTTTAAGCTTGGAGCCACTTGTCCGACTTGAACGGACGACCTACTGATTACAAGTCAGTTGCTCTACCAACTGAGCTAAAGTGGCATTTTTGGTGACCCCGACGGGAATCGAACCCATGTCTCCGCCGTGAAAGGGCGATGTCTTAACCGCTTGACCACGGGGCCAGAAATCTGCACTAGGGCTTTTATGCCCTAGTAGATTGGTGAGCCATCGCGGACTCGAACCGCGGACAACTTGATTAAAAGTCAAGTGCTCTACCACCTGAGCTAATGACCCAGATTTAGGCTTGCGCTTATTTCGTAAACGCAAGTATTATTCTAAACCATTTTTTTGTATTTGTCAATAGAATTTGTAAATTTTGTGTAAATTTTTGTTATTATTTTTCAAAACTTATTTATTTAGTTCTTCTACTAACTCATTAACATCTATTCCGTGTACTTCACAAGCTTCTTCTAATGTTTCTGCTTGAGAAGCTGGGCAACCTAAACAGTGCATTCCTGCATCCATTAAAATTTCTGCTTTCTCTGGAGCTTGTTCTAAAAGTTCCCCTATTTTCATATCTTTATCAATTTTCATCTTACTAATCTTCCTTTCTTTAATTATTATAAAAAGTTAAAATCTATTTTAGAATAGTAGCATATATTTTTCTTTTTATTGAAAACTTAAGGTGGAGACCAACAAGTATGCAAACTGTTAAACGAAGTTTTTACAGTTTGTACGACGTTGGGGGTTGGAAATAAAAAGAAAAATATATACTACTATTCTTTTTATTTTAACTAAAACCAATCTACATAAAATTTTACCACAAATTTTAAAAAAAGTATAGACAAAATTTAAAAAATGTTGTATTATTGTTAAAAATTGGAAGGTGGTGTTCAAATTTAGTCAATTAGATTTGTTTTTCATAATATTTATTATTCATTTTTTCATTACTCTTTATTCAATTTATTTATTTTTCAGTAATAAAATTTTTCATAATCGTCAAGGTTCTAAATTAAATTTAAAGTCTAAATTATCAAAATAATTTTTAAGTGAGGTGAGTTTATTTATTAAACGTTTACTTTTCATTGTTATTTTTTCTTGTATTTATTGTTTTTTTGGCTATAAATTTTTCTCTAGCATTATTTATGCAAATTCAGTAATTATTCCCTATGGTATACATCCTTTTGATATTTGTATAAAGAATCCTGATTTATGGAAGTACATTAAAGTAACTTTTATTTTTACATACATATTTTCTTCTTTCGTTATTTCTAACTCGATTTATAGAATTTTATGTACGGCGTTAAAAAGGCTTATACAAGCAATTAAAAATTTATTTTATACAATATGTAAAGCATCCATTTTTTCGGCTTTAACAAATTTTTTTAAGAAAATCTTTAATTTTATTTTTATGACCCAACGACTAAAAAAAGATAAGTACACTTTTTTTAATTCAGATAATACTAAGCCTTATTCAATACCAGAAAGAAAGCCATTGCAATTATTCATAGGCAATACTATTAGCTCAAATAATCCTGTTTATCTGCCTGAAACCAGCTTGTATCAAAACATATTAGTTACAGGGACTATTGGTACTGGTAAAACCAGTAGTGCTATGTATCCACTCACCAAGCAGTTAATTGAATATTGCAGTAATGATACTAAAAATAAAGTAGGAATGTTAGTTTTAGATGTAAAGGGAAATTATTTTATTAAAGTAACCGAATTTGCCAAACAATTTAATAGAGAAAATGACTTAATTGTAATTAGTTTAGGTGGAAAATATAAATATAACCCTTTGCATAAGCCTAATTTAAAGCCTACAGTTTTAGCCAATAGATTAAAAACAATTCTTCTTTTATTTTCTCCCAATAACTCCGAAAGCTATTGGTTAGACAAGGTCGAACAAATTTTAGCAGAATGTATTAAACTTTGCAGATTATATAATGATGGATATGTAACTTTTGAAGAGATTCACAAACTTGTATCAATAGAGAATTATTATGCAGAGAAAATAGAATATTTGAGAAAGAAGTTTTTAAACAATGAGTTTACTAAAGAAGATACTTACAATTTATTATCGTCTTTAAATTTCTTTCAAAAAGAGTTTTTGGCTTTGGATCAGCGTACTTTGTCAATTTTAAAGTCCGAAATCACTAGAATTACAAATGTTTTTGTTTCTGATTATGAAGTATATAAAACTTTTAACCCACCTAAGGAAGAACTTAATTTTTTTGGTTTTGAAGATTTAATAAATACAGGAAAAATAGTTGTTTTAAATATGAATATATCTGAGTATAAAGTTTTATCAAAAATAATTGCAACTTATTTAAAATTAGATTTTCAAACAGAAGTGATGGCAAGACTCGCAAATAATTTTAAAAATTCTTCTAGGACTGTAGCTTTTATTTCTGATGAGTATCACGAATATTGCACAAGCTCTGATAGTGAGTTTTATGCTCAAAGTAGAGAAGCTAGATGTATAAATATCGTAGCTACACAAAGTTATACCTCTCTTTTAAATACTTTGAATAATAAATATGCAGTTGATGTAATTGTGCAAAATTTGGTTAATAAATTTTGGTTTAGAACAGATGATATTTTTACTATTGAAAATGCTCAAAAACAAATTGGTAAAGAAGACAAAGAAAGACTTTTTAAAAGTATATCTGAAAATGCTAAGGAAACTAATTATAGCTATATTACTAATACTTTAAACTCTGTCGATTCAAATATATCAGAAAGTATTAGTACACAAATAACTAATGATTTTGTTTATGATACTAATTTTTTTACGCAAAGTTTAGAAAATTTTTGTGCTCTTTCTTTTCTATCTGATGGAAATAAAATTATGAAACCCGAAAAAATTAGACTCAAGCCTTATTTTGAAAAATAATTTAATTGCTTTTCACTTCTTTTCAATTTTTATTAAAACACATATTATATAAAACACTACAAAAGGAGGATGATTTATTTGAAAAAATCTAAAAATAAATTTATTTTTATTTATTTTCTATTTTTACTATTTATATTTTTTAATATTTTTACTAATATATGTTCTGCATCACTTTTTAATAGTACACCAGAACTAGTGGATAAGTTAAACAGTGCTTTTGAAAATATTAAGGACTGGCTTCTTACTTTAGCTACTCCTGCTGCTGCAGTGGCTGTTGGTGTTGGCGTTTTTATGAAAAAATTTAGTTTTGGAGATGAAGAAAGAGTTAGAATTGCCAAAAAACTAATACGTGGTTCTTTATTTTCATATGCATTTATTCTTGCTATAAATCTAATTTTATCTGCTATTAAATCATTAGTAGAATAATATTTTTTATTATGGAGGTATATTTTGGAGGGAACAGTTTCTAGCTCAGAGATTACAAATATTTCTCAAGTTATTATAGATACAATAAATAATTTACTAAATTCATTATTTTCTTCTATTGACAATAGTGTTTATAATACATTAGATAATTTGGCTTTTATTGATGATGGTATATTAACAGATTCTTTTTTTGAAAAATTTTTTGGCCAAAATTCTAATATTAGCTTATTGGTAATTGCAAATTCATTACTTATAGCAGTATGCTTATACTACTGCTTTAAGCTATTATATTCACACCTAAGTGGGATTTCGGTAGAAAAGCCTTATCAATTTGTTTTTAAATTACTGATATTTGCTATTTTTATAAATTGTTCTTATTATATTGGTCAATTTTTTATATATTTTACTTCTTTGATTTCGTCACTAATTCGAGAAATAGGAGAATCAATTTTAAATACTGATATTTCTTTTTCTGCTTTAATAGAAAACTTAAATTCAGTCATATCTATTGATTCTGCAAGCATAAATGTATTTTCTTTTGATGGAATTTTGAAGAGTATAATATCTGTTAGCTTTGTTAGTCTTTTATTTACATATTCTTTAAGATATATAATGATAAAAGTGCTACTATTACTTATGCCTTTTGCTTTTCTTACTCTAATAAATAGTTCAAGTTCGTGGTTTTTTAAAGCTTGGCTTAAAGTATTTTTATCACTACTTTTCATCCAGCCATTTATTTCGATTATATTACTTATTGTTTTTGCACTAGACTTTTCTTCCTCAGATATAACCTCTAAAATATTGTGCATAGGTTCTTTATATGCTTTAATAAGAGCTAATTCATATGTGCAAAGTTTTATAGGAGGAATTTCTACAACTGTTTCTCAAAACTTTAATTTTATGAAAGGACAAATTAAATAATTATGAAATTTATATTTCCACAGAACTATAATTTTAGCAGTAAGTTGTTAGGTTTTATTGATTATACTACTGTAATATTAAATATTATATGGGGAATTATTGTTTTTTTAATTGTATATTTCATTATTCCTAATATTACTTTAAAAATTAGTATTTTTATTGTTTTATTTTTTCCGTTTGCTTTGCTTAGTATAATTGGCTTTAATCACGAAAAAATGTTATATATTGTACAATATCTATATAAATATATTTTTTCTCCTAAAATATATTTATACAAAAAGTATTAAATTTTAAAAACTTTCAATTTTCTACGTATTTCCACTTTTTTTATGCTTTTTCTATAATATTTTACAATTTTCCTAATTGTATTTTTATATATAAAATGATATAATTTCGTTTATACTTTTAGAGGGAGGATTTACTTATGAAATTAGAAAATGCAGATTTGTCATCATTATTTTCAAATACACTAATACCAGATATATTTTTTTCAGAATATTTGTCTGAAGCAAGTGGTGACTTCATAAAAGTATATTTATATATGTTATTTTTATCTAAATACGATAAAGATATTAAAATAAATGATTTATCAAAAAAACTAGTTCTCCCTGTAAAAACAATACAAGACGCTGTTAAATATTGGGAAGACAAATGTTTAATTACCAAAAAAAACACAGGTTATATTGTTAATAGTATTCAAGAAATCGAATTACATAAACTATATAAGCCTAAAACAGCTTTGTCTGCAGAGCAACTTCAAAAGTCAGCTGAAAATCAGAAAAGAGCTAAAGCTATAGATTTTATTAACAATAAATATTTTTCAGGCTTAATGCCTACTACTTGGTATCCTGAAATCGAATTATGGTTTAAAAAATATGGCTTTGATGAAGAAGTAATGATTGCTTTATTTGGATATTGTTTTGATATGTCTGCTCTTCACAAAAACTATGTACAAGCTGTTGCAGAAGCTTGGAATAAGAACAATATAAAAACATTTAATGATTTAGATGTATATTACGAAAAACAAGAAAAACTAAAGATTATTGCTAAAACTATATCAAAGAAATTAGGTTTATCTCGTGCCCTTACTCAATATGAATATGCATATATTGAGAAATGGGTAGTTGATTATGGATATACTTTAGATATAATAGAAATCGCTCTTAAGAAGACCACTTCAAAGGCAAACCCAAATTTCGATTATTTGGATAAATTACTCACTGATTGGCACGATAGAGGTTTTAAAACGCCTAATGAAGTACAAGGTTTCTTAAATGAGATGAAAGAGAAAAATAAAAATGTAAAACAATTAGAGAAAACAACAGGATATGATAAGTATGAGCAAAGAACGTATGATAATTTAGATAATTTATATGCAAACCTAAAGAAATAGGCTAATTTGGAGGTGTTTTAGTGGACTCACTTTTAAAAAATATTTTATCTCAATATGATAAGAAAAAAACTCAAGCAGAAGTTGATGCCCAAAGCAGAAAAGAGGAATTATATCACAAATACCCTAAACTACAAAATATTGATGACCAAGTTAGCTCTTTAGCTATTTCAACGACTAAGTCTTTAATTGCTAATAATGATAAAAATTTGCTAAAGGAGCTTAACAATAATATAAATAGACTAAAAGAAGAAAAATACTCAATATTAAAAAAGCTCAACATTCCTCAAGATTATTTTGAGCCACATTATGAATGTCCTATATGTAAAGATACTGGCTATGTTACTAATAATGACTATTCTGTAACAATGTGTAGCTGTTTGAAGCAAAAATTATATAATGAGCAATATAATAAATCTAATATTTCTAATTTAGATACACAAAATTTTGATAATTTTTCTGATTTGCTTTATTCGGATAAAGTTGATAAGAAATATAATGCAGATATATCACCTAGAGAAAATATAAATCAAATCAAAAATATTTGCTATAAATTTATTGCTAATTTTGATAACAAAAATCAAAAGAATTTACTATTTACTGGGAACACCGGCCTTGGAAAAACATTTTTATCTAGTGCAATAGCTAATGAAATTTTGAAAAAAGGAAAAAATGTGTTATATCAGACGGCTCCAGTTATGTTAGATGCAATTTTAGACTATAGATTTGGTAAAACTAAAGGTTCTAATATATTAGATAGTATTTTAAGTGTAGATTTACTAATAATCGATGATTTGGGCGCCGAAAATCCAAGTAATATTAAATCTTCTGAACTTTTTAATATTTTAAATACTCGTTTACTAAACCAGAATAAAATTACTAAAACGATAATTTCTACAAATTTGAATTTAAGAAATTTGTATAGTAACTATGATGAACGTATTATTTCCAGAATTATAGGGAATTATGATATTTGTTACTTTTTTGGCGATGATATTAGATTTAAAAACATACACTAAAATAAGAACCTGACCCGACATATCAAGCAAAGATTGCGACCCAAGTACCCCAAAAACTTGTTGACTTCTACAATAAAGAACTATTTACTTTAAAAGTAAATAGTTCTTTATTGTAGCATTGTTCTATCTCTCTTTTTGTTCTTTTTTGTTTTGTTCAAGTCTGCTTAAGGTATTATATATTATTTCATAGCAATCTGGAAGATTTTTGTAGTTTTCAGGTAATCCTGCAAAAAAGTTATTTATAACTAATTTTCTTACTTTCCATAAATCTTCTTTTTTTATTGCTGTTCCCTCTCCTAAGGCTCTAACTTTAAAAAACAACTCTGATTCTACCATTGCCATCAAATTATTTCTTAATTTGGCATTATCCATAGTTTTAGAACCTGTCCTTGTATAAAATTTAGGTTTTTAAAAGGTTTTGCCTATAAACCTAGTTCTTAATTTTTTCTATTGTTCATTTTCTTTTTCTTCTGTAGGAATTGTTTCTATGCTAACCACTTTTCCTTCATTTGTTCTCATAAGTGTTACTCCTTGTGTAGAACGTCCTAATATACTAATATCTGAAACTTTTAGTCTTATTATTGTTCCAGTATCTGTAATTAGCATTACATCCTCATCATCTGTAGCTATTCTTATTCCTACCAAATCTCCAGTTTTTGGAGTTACTTTATATGTTGTTACTCCTTTTCCACCTCTTGTTTGAACTCTATATTCGTCAAGTTCTGTTCTTTTTCCAAATCCATTTTCAGTTATTGCAAGAAGTGTCGCTTTACTTCCTTGAATGATTGACTCCATTCCTATTAAGTAATCTTCATCATCTAGTCTAATTCCAATTACACCTTGTGATACTCTTCCCATAGGTCTTACGTCTTTTTCATCAAATGTAATACACATACCTTTATGAGTTACTAATACTACATTATCTTCTCCGTCTGTAAGTCTAACATCTATAAGTTCATCTTCTTCCTTTAGGGTAATACCAATTAAACCACTTTTTCTTACAGACATATATTCATTAAGTGCTGTTTTCTTAATTATTCCGTTTTTAGTAGCCATCAATAGGTACTTGCCCTCTGCAAATGTTGCAATAGGTATAACTGCTGAAATTTTTTCTCCTCCGTCTAACATTAGAAGGTTTACTATTGCCGTTCCTTTTGCAGTTCGTCCTGCTTCTGGAATTTCGTATCCTCTTAATCTATATACTTTTCCTTTATTACTAAAGAATAATATAGTATCGTGAGTAGAACAAGTAAATATTTCTTTTACAAAATCTTCCTCTCTAGTTGCGATTCCTGTTATTCCTTTTCCTCCTCTTTTTTGGCTCTTGTATGTATCTATTGGCATTCTTTTTACATAGCCAAAATGAGTTAAAGCAACAACACATTGTTCTTCTTTTATTAAGTCTTCTACATCAAATTCTCCTTCTGCTGCAACTATTTTGGTTTTTCTTTCATCTCCAAATTTATCTTTTATTTCTAGTAATTCTTCTTTTATAATGTCATATACAAGTTTATCACTAGCAAGTATAGCTCTTAAGTGCTCTATTAACTTCATCAATTCAGCATATTCTTCTTCAATTTTTTCTCTTTGCAATCCAGATAGTGTTTTTAATCTCATATCTAGTATAGCTTGTGCTTGAATATCAGAAAGTCCAAATCTTTCCATCAATCTTTCTTTTGCATCATCATAAGAATTTCTAATTATTTCGATTACTTCGTCTATATTATCTAATGCAATTTTCAATCCCTCTAAAATATGTGCTCTAGCAAGTGCTTTATCCAAGTCAAACTGAGTTCTACGA
The DNA here is from genome assembly GCA_944391015.1 of uncultured Clostridia bacterium. Lineage (GTDB taxonomy): Bacteria > Bacillota > Clostridia > TANB77 > CAG-508 > CALXVA01. Next base: position 10,075 of record CALXRZ010000082.1, read on the forward strand.
AGAATAACTGTTTTTCTATGGTCTATATAATATTCAAGGCATTGTCTTAATGTAAGTATTTTTGGCTCTCCATTAACTAACGCAAGCATTATAACTCCAAAAGTATCTTGCATTTGAGTGTATTTGAATAGTTGATTTAGTATAACTTGGGCATTTACATCTCTCTTTAATTCAATTACAACTCTTACTTTTTCCTCTCTGTCTGATTCATCTCTAACTTCTGAAATTCCCTCAATTCTTTTTTCCTTTACTAAATTAGCAATGTTTTCAACTAATTTTGCTTTATTAACTTGATAAGGTAATGATCTTACAACAATTCTTTGTTTATTTCCACTCATCTCTTCTATTTCAGCTTCTGCTCTCATTGTTATTTTACCTTTACCAGTTGTATAAGCTTCTTTTATTCCTTCTCTACCTAGTATAAGTCCTTCTGTTGGGAAGTCAGGACCTTTTATTATATTCATAAGTTGCTCATCGGTAACATTATCGTCATCTATAATTTTTATAATACCATTTATGACTTCTGTTAAATTATGAGGTGGAATATTTGTAGCCATTCCTACTGCAATACCTGACGAACCATTTATTAAAAGTGCTGGTATTTTAGCAGGTAATACTTGTGGTTCTTGTAGCCTATCATCATAGTTTGGCATAAAGTCAACAGTATTTTTCTCTATATCAGCAAGCATTGTCTCTGCTATTTTTGACATTCTTGCTTCAGTATACCTCATAGCAGCAGGAGCATCTCCATCAACTGAACCAAAGTTACCGTGTCCATCAATTAGTGGATATCTCATAGAAAAATCCTGTGCCATTCTTACCATAGCATCATAAACTGAAGAGTCACCGTGTGGATGGTACCTACCTAAAACAGAACCAACTGTATTTGCACTCTTTCTATATGGTTTATCTGATGTTATACCATCTTCATACATAGCATATAAAATTCTTCTATGTACTGGTTTCAAACCATCTCTTACATCTGGAAGCGCACGAGAAACAATAACACTCATAGCATAGTCAATATATGATGTTTTCATTTCTGTTTCAATGTTTCTTTCTATAATCTTTCCTTCATTTTCTTCCATTTTTATTATTCCGTCCTTTCTATTTCCGTTATTTATTCTACCTTTGTATTATACTATAAATGCTTTAAAATTTGCAAGTAAAAAAGGCTATTTCTTTTAGAAAAAATAGCCTTTTTACTTGCATTATATTATTTATTATTGAAGTTTTAAAAGCAAATTTTCTTATAAGTTTTGTATCTTTCTCATTATCTGCTTTTTTATATATTTTTGGTATTTCTATTATATGAATTTCTAAATGTTCTGTCAATATTGTTATTTAGCTTAATAAATTTGCTAATTCTTTCTGTTCATTCGTCAAATTAAAATCTTTATTATTATTTTTAATTAAAGTATGTAAATTTTCTATAATGCGTGCTTCTTTTATAGTGCTTTCCAAAGGCATTATTTCTTTCAGTGTTTCCTGTATTTTTTCATACTCTTTTTGCATTCCGTCAAAATCTTTATTATCGAAGCTATTTTTCCAACTGTTTTCATAGGTTGATAAATTTTCTACTTGCTCTAGTTGGTTAGTAAAATTATCTTCAATTTTGTTACTTACACTATTTAATATAGCATCCTTTCCACTACTTATTATTCTCGCGACATTATTGCTAATTAAACCTGTAGAGCTTGTCTTATCTAAAACAGTATCCAACACACCAGAAATTCCATCAATTATACCTCCACTTTTTACTGCATCCCTCGCTTGAGAAATGCTATCAAAGTTTCCTGTAAAGATTCCGACAATACTTTTTCCTAAATCTACTGCATTATTTATGGCTGTATCTACTCCCTCTTTAAAACCTCCTTTTAATAGTGCATCTTTTACTTCAACTGCTCCATCTTCTATAAAGTCAGGTAATATCATTCTTATACCAACATCTAATGCAGAGTTGATAACTTTTCCTAAAGTAGATTCCAAGAAATTGTTTTGTTCTTGTGCAAGTTTTTCTTCTGTTACACCATTTGTTAAAGATATATTATTTTCTAGTTCCATAATAATTACCTCCTATTATTTTTTCATTTATTTTTAAATATTCATTTCTAATTTTTTTGTTTATTAAATTATATTTGTTATTTTTATTTATTAACTTGTTATATTTTTCACTATAACTAACTTTTCCTATTATATAAAATTCACTAAATATATTTTTCAATAATTTATAACTAATTGATTCAGAATTATATTTATTAAATATTAAATTTATTTTGTTTATTTCAATATTTAAGTTATTTATGAATTTATCAAGCAATTTAATAGTTTTATTTATTTCTAATAAGTTAGTATCTGATAAAAATATACATTTATCACTTATTTTTACTACATCTTTTAAATTGTTTATATTATCAATGCAATTTGTATCAATAATAATTAAATCATAAATATTTTTTAAATTATTTATATTTTCTAATAAAATATTAAAAAGGAAATTATTATTTATTATTTTATTATTTATTAACAAATTTATTTTTTTATTTATTTTTATAATATTAAAATATTCAAATAATTTATTTAATTTTGTATTTTCTTCTATTTTATTATTTTCTTGAAATTTTTTTAAACCCAGAATTGTGGTTATAGAATTATTTAAAAAATCTGAATCAATAATTAAAATTCTATTCTTTTGATAAGTATTTATTTTAGCTAAATTTATTGAAAAAATTGATTTTCCTACTTCTGGTGGTCCAGTAATACAAATAGTAATATTTTTTATATAAGGATTATATTCTTTTATTTTTTTATTCATTTTAATTTTAAATAATTTTATTATTTTTTTAATTCTATTTTTATTATTTTCTGATTTTGTTTGTCTCTCTTTTTTTATTATACTATTATAATTATTATTTGTATTCTCGGTATCATTTATTGCTTCTATTATTTTTTGTAAATTTATTTCTTCGTTTTTATTATTATATATTATTTTATAAATTATTTTTTTATTTAAAAATTCTTCTAATGATTTCAAATTATTTTCTGAAATAATAATAATTTTTATATTTTTATTTATAGTATTTATTTTTTTAATTAGTTCTTCTATTGATATATCGCCCTGTAAAGAAGCTTTTAATATAATATAATCAATATTTTGATATTTTTCTAAAATTTCAATAATTCCTTCTTTATATTGTATATCATTTATTATTATTTCTATATTTTTTTCTTTTTTTAATTCATTATTTATTTTTTCATTGCCTATAGCAGTAATTATTTTTTTCATATATATTCCTTTTTTATTAAATTATTTGTTTATGTCATTTTCTATTTTATTTTCTATAATTTCTTTTTCAAAATCTGCTGCATATATTTTATTTAATATATGTTCATCTCCAACAAATGTTAAGCACTCTCCTCTTTTTAAAGATTTTATTTCTATTTTTTCTTTCTCTGATAAATTAGTATATTTTTCTAATATTTTTATATTTTCTTCTTCTAATGAAAAAAACGTTTTTATACTTGAATTATTTAAAATACTTTTTCCATATACTCCATCTTCTAAACTAAAAATATCAGAAATATCTTGAGTAACAGCTACTCCACTTCCACCGTATTTTCTAATTGTTTTAAATATTTTATATATAAATCCTGCCACATCTTTATTTGAAGTAACTCCGATTAGTCTCCAAATTTCATCTAAATAAATAGCCTTTTTTATTTTTCTATCTTTTTTTATTTTGTCCCAGAATAAATCTGTAAATAAATACATTCCATATTTTAAATTTTCTTCACCAAGTTCATATACATCAGCAACTATTAACTTATTATTTAATTCCACATTTGTATAATTATTAAAAAATTTTAGAGAACCTTTTATAAAAGGAATCAATTTTATTTTAAAAATTTTTGTTTTTTCGTCTTTATCTAAAATATTATAGAAATCTTGTAAAATAGGCATATCTAAGCTTTCTTTGAAAACTAACTCATTTTCTGTTTTCTCTTTGTATAAACTTTTATCATCAAAAGTTATATTTTTAGTATTGTATAATTCTATCAATTTTTCTTCTAAAATTGCCTTTTCTTCCTCATTTATTTTTCCAAAAATTAGATTAAAAAAGCCAATCAATTTACTAATTTTATTTGCCAAATAGCCTTGTTCATCATCTTCTATGCTTTCTTTTCGTATATCAAAAATGTTTATATATGTATCTGAACCTGGTCCTATTTTTAGTAGAGTTCCATTTAAATTTTCGCATAGATTATTATACTCTCTTTCTGGGTCAATTATATATTGCTCTATTCCTAGTAATCTATATCTTAAAATTAGTAATTTTGTATAAAACGACTTTCCTGCTCCAGATGTTCCAAATATACACATATTAGCATTTTTGTATTTTTGTGTATTATACCTATCAATAAAAATTAAAGAATTATTATAAATATTTATACCAATAAATATTCCTGAATCATCAAATATTGCTGAGGAAATAAAAGGATATGTACATACTAGTCCACTTGTTAGTACATTTCTTTTTGATACTTCTTTTAATAATTTATTGTTTTCCATTAAAGGTAAACAAGCTCTATATGCTTGTTCTTGCCTAAAAAATGCTCTTCTTGTATGAAGTCCTTTACTTTCTAGTATTCCTTCAATTTTATTTAAAATGCTATCTACTTCTTTTAGTTCCTGTGAATATGTATTTATATAAATATATAAAAAATATAAATCTTCATTATTTATTTGTAATTCTTTTCTAATATATTTTGCATCATTATATGTAAAAGAAGCAATATCAATATCTTGCCTGTTTTGATTATTACCTTTTAAATCGGCTCCGACATTTCCAATATGATATGTAAGCTCTCTGATGGTTTTATAATTATCTTGTTTCTCGTAAAATATTGAAATATTAACATCAATATTAGTGTCTATAAGTGTTTTCAAAAGTAATTCATTTTGTTCCCTAAAATAATTAACTATCAATATAGACGAAAAATAATTATTGTCAATTTCTATATATTTTGGATTCGATAAATTTATATATGACGGAGCTAAAAAATCATTATTAGAAATTGTCCCTTCTAAGAAATTTATTTTTTCTTTATTATTTTTTTGTATTTTTTTATTTATTTTCATATTATCCTTTCATTAAATATTTTTTTATAATTATTTATTATTTGAATAAATTCTTGTATTAAAAAAAGAGAATAAAATATTTTTTATTTGTTCCTTATCATTTAAATCAATAGCAATATTGCCACATCTCGCTAAACCATCTTTTATTTTAAAAAATTTATCATTAAGGTTTTCTATTGCGTGTGTCTGTACATCCATTATTTCATTATTTTTATTTATATAATCAATAATAATATAATAATTTTTTGAAGATGATTTTTTATTATTATTTAATTCTTTGATATAATTTATATATTTTTTCGATATTTCTTGAATATTTTTTTCTTCTTGAATTAAATTATTATTTATTTGAGAAAAATGATTGGATAAATCTTCTTTATTACTTTGAATTAAAATTTGGAAATTAAAATCACAAGTTTTTAAAAATATTTTATATGAATTTAAAATAGCTTCTTTTTCTAAATCAGATTTTAAATTAAAATTGATTGGACTTATTTTAATTATTTTTATATATCTATTATCTTTTGTTTTTATAATTCCGGTTCTCAAGTATTTTATCTATTTTTAGCCAATTTTGTGAAGAATTATTAGTACTTTTTCTATTTACTTTTAATATATTAAAAACCTCCTTACTTTATTTTTTATATTTAATTATATATCACATTTTATTTACAATTTCAAGCAAAATCGTATGCCAAGTTTCGACATTTTTCCACATAGTTGAGAATAAATTTTATTTTTATCGATACTATTAGAATAGAACCAGTAAGAAAAGAACCAGTAATTTTTATTTGTATTGAAGCCTTAAGGTGGGGACCGACAAGTTTACAAACTGTTAAACGACACTTTAGTGGTGTTTATACAGTTTGTACGATGTTGGGGGGCGAAAATACAAATAAAAATTACTGGTTCTTTTCTAAATGTTTATAATAAAATTATATGTCCAAATTTCTTACATATTTTGCATTCTCTTCAATAAATTTTCTTCTAGGATTTATATCATCCCCCATTAAAATAGTAAATATCTCATCTGCTTTTATAGCATCTTCAAGTTTTACTTTTATTAAAATTCTCTTTTCTGGGTTCATTGTTGTTTCCCATAGTTGTTCAGGATTCATTTCTCCTAAACCTTTATATCTTTGGATGTTTACACCATCTCTTCCTAATTCATTTAAGTGTTTTGTCATTTCTTCGTCTGTATAGCAGTATATATCTTCTTTTCCTTTTTTAGATAGTTTATATAGTGGTGGTTGAGCTAAATATACATTTCCATTTTCTATAAGTGGTCTCATATATCTAAAGAAGAATGTTAATAGTAATGTTCTAATGTGTGCGCCATCAACATCGGCATCGGCCATTATAATTACTTTTCCATATCTTATTTTTGATATATCAAAATCTGCACCAATTCCTGCTCCTACAGCTAAGATTACTGGTTGTAACTTATCATTATTATATATTTTATCTGCTCTTGATTTTTCAACATTAAGCATTTTTCCCCATAGTGGAAGTATTGCTTGGAATCTTCTATCTCTTCCTTGTTTTGCACTACCACCTGCAGAGTCTCCCTCAACTATATATACTTCGCATTCAGATGCTACTTTGCTACTGCAATCTGCAAGTTTTCCAGGTAATGTTGATGTTTCTAATGCTGTTTTTCTTCTTACTAGTTCTCTTGCTTTTCTTGCAGCTTCTCTTGCACGTGATGCGCTTATACATTTTTCAAGTATAGCTTTGGCTACTGATGGGTTTTCTTCTAGGAAATTAGCTAGTGCCTCACTTACTGCATTACTTACTATTCCTGTTACATTACTATTTCCCAATTTCATTTTTGTTTGTCCTTCAAATTGAGGTTCTTTTACTTTTACAGAAACTACTGCGGTAATGCCTTCTCTTATATCTTCTCCTTGTAAGTTACCATCTTTTTCTTTTAATAAGTTATGAGATTTTGCATAATCATTAAAAGTTTTTGTAAGTGCTCTTTTAAATCCCTCTAAATGTGTACCACCTTCAACAGTATTTATATTATTAACAAATGTTAATATTGTTTCAGAATATGATGTAGTATATTGTATTGCAATTTCTATTGGTACTTCTCCATCTTTTTCTATATAAATTGGGTCATTATGTAATTTTTCTTTATTTTTGTTTAGATACTCAACAAACGATTTTAATCCACCTTCAAAATGGAATTCTGCTTTTTTACTTGGTTCAACTCTTAAATCTTCAATTCTTATTTTTAATCCTTTTGTTAAGAAAGCTATTTCTCTAAATCTTTCCTCTAATGTATCATAATCATATTCTAAAGTTTCAAAAATAGTACTATCTGCTAAAAATCTTACTTTCGTTCCTGTTTTATCAGAATCTCCTATTCTTGTTAAAGGCTCTACTGTTTTTCCTCTATTAAATTTCATTTGGAAAGTTCCACCATCTCTTTGAATAGTAACCTCAGTCCATTCAGATAAAGCATTAACTACAGATGCACCTACACCGTGTAATCCTCCTGAAACTTTATAACCGCTATCTCCTCCGAATTTTCCACCTGCGTGTAATTTTGTATAAACAGTCTCGGCTGCAGATATTCCTGTTTTTGGATGTATATCTACTGGTATTCCTCTACCATTATCCTGTACTGATATAATATTGCCCGGCTCTATTTTTATATCTATTTCTGTACAATATCCTGCTAGAGCCTCGTCCACACAGTTGTCTACAATTTCATACACTAAATGGTGTAATCCTCTTATTGATACACTACCTATATACATACCAGGTCTTTTTCTAACTGCTTCTAATCCCTCTAATACTTGAATTTGCTCTGCTCCATATTCGTGTTCAAATTTTTCCATTATTTATAACTCTTCCTTTCTGCATCTGTTCTATTTACTTGCTCTTTTCGCTAAAGTGCTTGAAGAAATATTTGTAATATAACCAATAATTTTATTATTCTTTTCTAAAATTATCAAAGACTTTTTATTATTGTCTGATACATCTATTATATTATCACTAATTTTTAAATTTTGTAATACATTTTCTAATTTTTTATTTTTTTCCAATGATTCAATATCTAAAATAGAAATAATATTATTAGAATTTATGACAACGTCTTTTCCTATATGAACATACATTATACAATTTCTCCTTTTTTAACATTATATAAATTATATTCTAAATTAGGTAAATCAATTTTCTCTGTTCCGGTTAAAATGACTTGTGTGTTTTTTATATTATTTAGAAAATTTTTTCTTCGTTCTATATCTAATTCAGACATAAAATCATCTAGTAATAATATAGGGTACTCACCTATTTCATCATAAATAACATTTAGTTCTGCAAGTTTTAACGATAAAACTACAGTTCTATTTTGTCCTTGTGACCCATAAGTCCCAACTTCCTTTTTATTTATATATATCATAAAATCGTCTCTATGTATACCCTTTGTAGTAAAACCTTTTATTATATCCAATTTTCTTCGTTCTTTTAATAATTTCAAATAATTTTCTTTATTTTCGCAATTTGATATATATTCAATTTCTAATTTTTCTTTATTTTCTGTAATTTCACTATGAATTTTATTTATTTTTTGTATTATTTTCTTTATAAATTCATTTCTATAATTAAAAATTATTTCTGCATATTCAGCTAATTTTTCGTCCCATATTTCTAGCATTTCTTCTGGTTTATTTTCTTCTCTTATCTGCCTTAAATAATTATTCCTTTGTTCTATAGTTTTTAAATACATATTTAAGTTATACACATAGTTAGGTCTTAATTGGCCTATCATCATATCCAGAAATCTTCTTCTACCAGCAGGTCCATCTTTTAAAATATTTATATCTTCTGGTGTAAATATAACAATATTTACATTTCCTAAAAGTTCACTAAGTTTTTTTATTTTTATTCCATTTAAGTAAATTTGTTTTTTATCCCCTATTTCTATTTTTATTTTTCCATCTCTGTCTTTTTTTTGATAAAAAACTTCTACGACCAAATTTGTTTCATCAAATTTTATCATTTCCTTTTCTTTGGTTGTTCTAAAAGATTTTCCAAAACTACATAGAAATATAGATTCTAAAATATTAGTTTTACCTTGTGCATTATTTCCATATATAATATTTATATTTTTATTTAAGTTTAATTCAAGTTGTTTATAATTTCTAAAATTCTGAAGTTTAATTTTTTCTATGTACATATTATTTTTATGTCCTTTTTGTAATTATTTAAGTTATCCACATTAAAATAAATAACATTTTGTTTGATTTTTCGCACAATTATCCACATTTTAACATTTTATTGTGGATAACTAATATGTAAAAATTTATTTTCTTTCTTTTGCTGATTATAAAAACATTTTTAATCATTTTTTCCTCCAACTTATCCACATCTTGTGTAAAAATGTGGATAATCCATATCTAAAAATAGTTTTCATATATTTTATTTTTAACTTGAAAAAAGAATTAACGTTTTATAGTTAAGCAATTATCTTTCCATCTTACACTACTCTTTCATTCTGATAGGCAAAATCATATAAATATAATCTCCACCTTCTTCTACTGGTCTTATAATACAAGGCATAATGCTTGTACCAAAATCAATAAAAACTTCTTGGTCATCTATATTTCTTAATGCATCCAAAAAATATTTTGGATTAAAACCTGCTTCAATATTTTTTCCCTCTGTAGTAACATATATTTCTTCTTTAGCATCTCCTGTTTGATTTGTGCACGAAATAGTTACTTTTCCTATATCTACATTAACTTTTACAGGATATTTTTTCTCTTTTTCTATGCTTGAAGATGAAATTAAACTAATTCTTTCAAAACAATTTTGTATTGTACTTTTATCTACACGTATTCTTGTCTCCCAATTTTCTGGAATTACGCTTGAATAGTTTAAAAATTCTCCATCTAATAAACGTGTTACTATTTTACAATTCTCCATTTCAAATAATGCTTGGTTTTTTGCAACTCCTATTTTTATAATATCATAAGAGTCTACGATTATTTTGTTAATTTCATTTAATGTTCTTCCTGGAATTACTGCTGAAAAATCATTTATTTTATTTTGCAAAAACTTGCTCTTCCAAGCTAATCTAAATCCATCTACAGCAACTACATTTAATTTATTATTTTTTATTTCAAATAAACATCCTGTAAATATTGGTCTATTTTCTTCTGTACTTACAGCAAAAATTGTTTTTCTAATCATATCCTTTAAAGAATTTTGTTCTAATTCTATAGAATTCTCAATATTTATTTGTGGTAATTCAGGAAATTCATTTGGATTCATTGTTGCTAATTTATATAAAGAACCTTCACATTCTATAACTAATAAATTTTTTTCATCTAATGTTATTTTAATTTCTGAATCTGGTAATCTACGAATAATTTCACTAAACATTATTGCATTAACTACTGTTGCTCCTTGTTCTTTTACTTCACAGTGAATTACATATTCAATACCAATTTCTAAATCATAAGTTGTAAATTTAACTTCATTATCATTTGTTTGAATTAAAATTCCTTCTAATATAGGCATTGTTGTTTTAGTAGCAACTGCTTTTGTTACGGAATTAAGTGCTTTAAGGATATTGTCCTTTTCACAAATTAGTTTCATTTTGCTCTCTCTCCTTTATAATATAATATAAATATTTTTAGTAGTAGTAGTAGTAGGCTATGTGGATAATGTGGATAACTATGTGGAAAGCTTACCTCCCTAACGATTTTAATGTTAATAACTCAGTGGATAATTTCAAAAGTTATCTACAATAAATTTTTTTTAATGTGAATAACTAAGATATTAACACTTTATTCACATACTTTTCACATACCTATGTGGATAGTCTTTCTAAACGTTCCGTAAGTAAAGATTGATTCCCCTCATATCAAACATTTATTTATCAAACGTATTTTCCTAAAAAGTGACTCAAACTCTTTATTTACAATTATTTGTCATTTAACAATATGTTTTTCACACTTTCCACAATCCTTTTTGTACTTACATTGTTTTGTACTTCTTTTTCTATTTTTGAGCAGGCGTGTATTACTGTGGTGTGATCTCTTTTACCGAAACCGTCTCCAATCTTGGTTAGTGGAAGTTGTGCAACGTTTCTGCATAAATACATTGCAATTTGTCTTGGAAATGTTACATCATTTGATCTTTTTACACCTTTTAGTTCTTCTACGGTCACATTAAAATATTTTGACACTGTTTCTTGTATTAACTCTAATGATAATACTTTATCTTTTTTGGTAATAACATCATTTATAGACTTTTCTGCCATTTCCATAGTAATTGGAGTATTTGTTAATGATGCATTAGCAATTAGTTTATTTAGAATTCCTTCTAGTTCTCTTATGTTTGAATCTATTTTTGTTGCTATATCACTTAAAATTTCGTCATCAATTATAATATTATCTAATTGAGCTTTTTTTCTAAGGATTGCTAAACGTGTTTCATAATCTGGATTTGAAATATCTGCAATTAAGCCCCATTCAAACCTAGATTTTAATCTATCCTCTAAAAGATTTATATCTTTTGGAGGTCTATCACTTGAAATAATAATTTGTTTTCCATCTTCGTGTAATGCGTTGAATGTGTGGAAAAACTCTTCCTGACTTCTATCTTTTCCTGCTATAAATTGAATATCATCAATTAGCAAAACATCTATGTTTCTATATTTATTTCTAAACATCTCTGTTTTATTATCTTTTATAGCATTTATTAGTTGATTAGTAAATTTTTCTGCAGTTACATATAAAATATTAGCATTTCTATTATTCAGTAATATTTCATTTGCAATAGCTTGCATCAAGTGTGTTTTTCCTAAACCAACACCACCATATATAAATAATGGATTATATGCTGTCGCTGGAGCTTCTGCAACAGAAAGAGCTGCTGCGTGAGCAAACCTATTACTATTACCAACAACAAAGCTATCAAATGTATATCGTGGATTTAATGTGGAATTTTGGTAATTTGTTGGATTATTTGATAATTGCTTTGCAGCTTGTAATTCTTCTTCTCCAACATCATCTTTTAAAATTACTGTAATTTCACAATTCTTATTTGTTATATAATTAAATGTGTTTTTAAATAAATCATGATATCTTGAAAGTATAGATTCTTTTTGGAAAGCGTTATTAGCAATTAAAACTATATTATTGTTTTCAGCGCTTTCAATATCTAAATCTCTTATCCAAGTTTCATAGGCAATTTTTGTAGTTTCATCTTTTAAAAGTTCTTTTGCTTTTGTTAAAAGTTCATTTAATTCGTCTCTTTGCATTGTTTTCAGTCCTTCCAAAATATTATGAGTAAATTTATATATAAAGTGTATAAAAGTTATACACATAGTTATCCACAATATTTTTATATAATATCAAATTAGATGTAAGATAGTCAATATAAAAAAATATTTATTTAAAAAATCTGCATTTTGTATTGACTTGTAAGGAAATTTAGGATATAATAATAAAGCTTATTAAAAAACAAATCCGGCAACGGTTTATATATTATTAGGAGGTGCAAAATGAAAAGAACATATCAACCAAAAAAAAGACAACATCAAAAAGAATGTGGTTTTATGAAAAGAATGGCAACTAAATCAGGAAGAAATGTATTAAAAGCAAGACGTGCAAAAGGAAGAAAAAAACTAAGTGCGTAAAATATTAGGTCACTTATAAGTGATCTTTTTTTGAAATATGAGTGATTTTAATGAGAAAAATAAAAACTTTAAAAAAGAATTATGAATTTAAAAATGTATTGTCAAAAGGAAAATTTTACATAGGAAAACAAATATCTATTTATATCTTGAAAAACAATAAAAAAATCAATGTAATTGGAGTAGCCGTAAGCATTAAGCAATGTGGAGCTGTTAAAAGAAATAGAATAAAAAGGCTAATTAGAGAAAATTATAGGTTACTAAAAAATGATTTAAAACAAGGATATGATATTGTTTTTTTATGGAATAAAAAAGGAGAAGTAGATGAGGCTAATTATTATATTATAAAAAGCGATATGGAAAAAACATTTAAAAAAGCTGAATTATTTAATATAAATTAGCCTTAATGTATTGTGTTATGAAAAGATTATTACTTTTCTTATTAAAAATCTATAAAAAATATATTTCACCAATATTTAAATCTATTGGAATCGAATGTAAATACTACCCAACTTGTTCTGAATATATGAGACAAGCTATTGAAAAATATGGTGCATTAAAGGGAACATTTTTGGGAATAAAAAGACTTTTAAGATGTAATCCATTTAGTAAAGGTGGATATGATCCATTAAAATAATTAGTTGAAAAACAATTGCGTTTTGGCGTTGTTAAACTTCACGTCGAAAATCCTCAACATACACAAAGTATGTTTCTGGTTTTCTAGCTCGTTTGCCTAGCCAAAACAACAATTCTTTTCCAACTCGATTTTTGCTCTAAGAGAGGAATGATAAAACAATGGGAGCAATTTCAAGTTTATTTGGATATTTATTAAATGCTCTGTATTCAGTATTTAATAATTATGGTATTGCTATAATTGTATTTTCTATAATATTAAGAATTATATTGATACCTATAACAATAAAACAGCAGAAATCATTAAAAAAATCTGCTGAACTTCAAGAGGAAATGAAAGAAATACAGCGAAAATATAAAAACAATCCCGAAAAACTTAATCAAGAAACAATAGACTTATATAAAAGAGAAAAATTAAGTCCTTTTGCAGGATGTTTTAGTTCAATTATTCAAATTGTAATTATACTTTCTGTATTTTGGCTTGTAAGTCAGCCTTTAACATATATGAAAAAACTAGATGCAAATGTAATAAATGATTATAAAACACAATTACAACAAGGTGGAGAGCAATCTACATATACAGAAATTGCAATTATAAATAAATTTGGACAAGAAGACGAAAGAGTAAGCTTAAATATGGACTTCCTTGGATTAGATTTAAGTAAGGTTCCAAGTAGCAATTTAGGTGATTGGAAAGTGTATATAATACCTGCTTTATATGTAATTTCTTCTGTTTTATCAATTAAAATAAATAATGTAATGAATTCTAAGAAGAAAAATGATAAAAAAGCAATTACAGATGGAAGCAATACTAATATACAAAACGAACCAAGCGAATTAGAGGCAATGGAAGCTATGAATAAGAATATGATGTATATGATGCCTCTTATGTCTGTATTTATAGCATTTATAGCGCCTTTAGGATTAGCTTTATACTGGTTTATAAGTAATGTTTTAGTAATCATTGAAAAATTGATTATAGATATGTATATGAAACATAAGGAGGAAAAACAAAATGCCTAAATCTATTATTGCAGAAGGAAAAACTACATCAGAAGCTATAGCTAATGGATTAAAAATGTTAAATACTTCAAAAGAAAAAGTAAATATCAAAGTTTTAGAAAACCACGATAAAAGAAGTTTCTTTAGTATTTTGGCTCCAAGAATAGTAAAAGTAGAAATGACGCTAAAGGAAAACGAAGAATTAGAAAGCACAAGATATAAAGAAAAAGAAATAAAAGTAAATAAAGACGAATTAAATTTAGGGAAGCAAAAAGTAGATGAGTTTTTAAGTGAGTTTTCAAAAAACTTTAAAGATTTAACATATAAAACTGAACTTGATTTAGATAATGGCTTTATAAGAATAATTATAGATGGCGAAGACTCAAAAGCACTTATAGGATATAGGGGAGAAGTTTTAAACTCACTACAAGTAATATTAAATTCTATTGCTAATAAAGACTCTAAAGAAAAAGTAAGACTTACATTAAATATTGGCAATTATAGAGAAAAAAGAGAGAAATCTTTAGAAGAATTAGCAGATAAAATAGCAAAAACAGTTTTAAAAACAGGTAAATCTGTTACATTAGAGCCAATGATGGCTTATGAAAGAAAGATAATACATAATAGATTACAATCTAGCAATACAGTAAAAACTTATAGTATAGGTGAGGAACCACATAGGAGAGTTGTAATTGCAAAGAAATAAACAATAAAATCGGAAGTCAAAGTGAAGATTTTAGTTAATTGTAAATAATTTTTATAAAATTATTTAATAACTATGTTTTTACTTTGATTTTTTTATTGCATCTGGAAATTTCCAGAACAACAAGTTGAAATTCTTTAAAATAATGAATAGAAAGGAGAAAAAAATGAGTAATACAATTGCCGCAATTGCTACGGCTACAGGTGCTGGAGGCATCGGAATTATACGTATGAGTGGAGATAAATGCTTTGAAGTACTAAAAAAAATATTTATTCCCAAAAATAAAAATGTAGATATAGATAATGTAGAGGGGTATACCATAAAATATGGGTATATAATTGATTCAAAAACTAAAGAAAAAATAGATGAGGTACTTGTATCGTTTTTTAGAGCTCCAAAAAGTTATACAACTGAAAATATGTGCGAAATAAATTCACACGGGGGAATGGTGATAGAGAAAAGAATATTAGAACAATGCTTATTAAATGGGGCTGAATTAGCTGAGCCAGGTGAATTTACTAAACGAGCATTTTTAAATGGTAGAATTGATTTATCACAGGCAGAATCGGTTATAGATATAATAAATGCTAAAAACGACAAAGAAGCAAAAGCTTCATTTGAACAATTACAGGGAAAACTATCAAAAGAAATAGAGGAAATAAGGTCTGACTTATTAGATATAATGTCAGATATAGAAGCATCTATAGATTATCCAGAATATGACATAGAAGAAACTACAGAAGAAAAGGCTATGAACTTGATAAATAAAGAAAAAGAAAAGCTAGAACTGTTAGAGAAAAGTTTTGAGAGTGGAAAAATTTTAAAAGAAGGAGTTAAAACAGTTATAGTAGGAAAACCGAACGCTGGTAAATCTTCTTTGTTAAATGTTATTTTAAATGAAGATAGGGCAATAGTAAGTGATTATGCAGGAACAACAAGGGATACAATAGAAGAATTTGTTAATATAGAAGGAGTGCCACTAAAAATTATAGATACAGCAGGAATAAGAAAGACAGACGACTTCGTTGAAAAAATTGGAGTAGAAAAAGCTATAAATTTAATTAAAGACGCAGATTTAATAATTGCTATTTTTGATAGCTCAAGAAAATTAGATGAAGAAGATTTTAAAGTATTGGATTTAATAAAAAATAAGAAAAGTATAATATTATTAAATAAATGCGATTTAAGCCAAAAAAATGAAGAGACAATAAATTATATGTCTAAATCAAATAAAAAGGTTATAAAGGCATCTATGAAAACAGAAGATGGAATAAAAGATTTATATAAAGAAATTTCAAATTTATTTAATAGTAAGGAGATAGAATTAAATGATGGTATTATAGTTACAAATATTAGGCATAAGAATTTAATACATAAATCAGTAGAAAATATAAAAAAGGCAATAGATAGTATAAAACAAAAAATGCCTATAGATATCACAGCAATATGTATTAAAGAAACATTAGAAGATTTAGGAGAAATTACAGGAAATAATGTTTCAGAAGATATAATAAATAAAATTTTTTCTAAATTTTGTTTAGGAAAATAAAAGTGAAAAATTCGACAAAATAGGGAAATACTGGGAAAAACCAGCTATTAGTAATTATACAAAAAACATATCAAAAAGACAAAACAAGTAAAAAACACAAAAAAACAACGCAAAAATTAAATTTTACTGACTGGTTAAAAACGAGCAGTACTAAGGCTTAGAAGAGTTGACGACAAAATTCGACAAAACGTTCGGTTGTCGATTTGACAAATAAGGCAAACAAAATGTGAACATATGTAATTTAAAGGAAAAATTGGAAAAATGTATTAAAAAATTGTTCATAATTATGTTTGCAATTATTTTTAGCTGATTCATATTTGGCTTTTGTCGAAAATTTTAAATGATAGCATATATAAGGAGGAAAAAAATGGAATACGATGCTGGAAAATTTGACGTAGCAGTAATTGGAGCAGGACATGCAGGATGTGAAGCAGGACTTGCTGCCGCAAGATTAGGGTTTAAAACCTTAGTATTTTCAATAAGTCTTGAGGCAGTTGCTAATATGCCTTGCAACCCACACATAGGAGGAAGCTCAAAAGGACATTTAGTAAAAGAATTAGATAGTCTTGGAGGGGAGATGGGAAAAAACATAGATAAAGCATATACACAAATAAGAATGTTAAATACCTCAAAAGGACCTGCAGTTTATTCTTTAAGAGCGCAGGCAGATAGAAAAAAATATCAAGCAGAAATGAAGCATACATTAGAAAAACAAAAAAACTTATTTCTAAAGCAAGCAGAAATTGTTGATATAGGAGTAGAAGATAATAAAGTAAAATATGTTAAAACTAATATTGGCGCTGTATATTATGTTGATAGTGTTATTTTAGCTACAGGTACATATTTAAAAGGAAAGATATTCATAGGAGAAACATCATTTGAGAGTGGACCAGATGGGGTTTTCCCAGCTAATAAGTTATCAGATATTTTGAAAAAATTAGGAATAAATTTAGTAAGATTTAAAACGGGAACACCTGCAAGGATAAATAAAAATAGTATAGATTTTTCTAAAATGGAAATACAAAATGGAGATGAAAAGCCACAAGCATTCTCATTCGAGGATAAACTTGATTCTAATGAAGAACAGCTACCTTGCTATTTAACATATACAAATCAAAAAACACACGATATTATTAGAGCAAATCTACATAGGTCTCCTTTATTTTCAGGGGTAATAGAGGGAACAGGACCAAGATATTGTCCTTCAATAGAGGATAAAGTTGTTAGATTTGCAGATAAAGAGAGACATCAAATATTTGTTGAACCTATAGGAAGAGATACAGACGAAATGTATATTCAAGGAATGAGTTCTTCACTTCCAGAAGATGTTCAAATAGCTATGTATAGAACTGTGCCAGGACTTGAAAATGCTGAATTTACAAGGCCTGCATATGCTATAGAATATGATTGTATAGAGCCATCAGAATTGAAATTATCCTTAGAACATAAAAAAATAAGTGGAATGTTTTTTGCAGGCCAAATTAACGGAACATCAGGCTATGAAGAAGCCGCAGTACAAGGGTTAATGGCAGGCATAAATGCAGCAAGAAAGCTACAAAACAAAGAACCTATAATACTAGATAGATCACAAGCATATATAGGTGTGCTAATTGATGATATTGTTACAAAAGGAACAAATGAACCATATAGAATGATGACATCTAGAGCAGAATATAGGCTACTTTTAAGGCAAGATAATGCAGATTTAAGATTAACTGAAATAGGCCATAATATAGGTTTAATATCTGACGAGAGATATAAAAAATTTTTACATAAAAAAGAGCAAATTGAGCAAGAAATTGCTAGAATTAAAGCTACTGTAGTAAAACCTACAGAAAAAGTTAATAAATTTTTGGAAAAAAATAATACTTCTAAGATAACAAACGGAGTAAAACTAGCAGATTTATTAAAAAGAAGTGAGCTTTCATATGAAAAATTAGCAGAAATAGATGAAAATAGGCCATTATTAGATGATGAAGTTGCTGAAGAAGTAGAAATTCAAGTAAAATATGAGGGATATATAAAATTACAAGAAGAACAAGTTGAAAAATTTAAGAAATTAGAACAAAAATTATTACCTGAAAATATAGATTATAAAAATATTAAGGGACTTAGACTAGAAGCAAGACAAAAATTGGATAAGATAAAACCAAGCTCAATTGGCCAAGCGTCAAGGATATCAGGCGTTTCACCTGCTGATATATCAGTACTTTTAATTTATTTAGAGCAAATTAAACATTAAAATATTTGAAAATAATTAGCTCTAATATTGTAAGACTTTTTCTTTAATATTATCTATACAATAAAAATGAAAATATAAATAAAGGAGAAAAATTTATAAAATGGAATATAAAGAATTTGAACAAGAATTGATTGAAAATAGTAAAAAAATTAGTGAGAAAATCAGTAATAATCAGGCAGAAGCCTTTTATAAATATATGTTATTATTACTAGAATGGAATCAAAAAATGAATTTAACAGCAATTACAGACGAAAAAGAAATAATTTATAAACACTTCATAGACAGTATTAGCATTAACAAATATATTAAAGAAGCAAACAATGTTATGGATATCGGCACAGGAGCTGGGTTTCCTGGAATTCCACTAAAATTATTAAATAAAGATATAAATTTTGTATTAGTTGATTCTTTAAATAAAAGAATAAGTTTCTTAGAAGAAATAAAAAAAGAATTAAAACTAGAAAAAATAGAACTAATACACGCTAGAGTAGAAGATTTAGCAAAAAATGAAGAATATAGAGAAAAAATAGACATAGTTGTGTCAAGAGCAGTAGCAAATTTAAGTACTTTACTAGAATATATGCTTCCATTTGTAAAAATTGGAGGTATGTGTATTTGTATGAAAGGACCAAATATAGAAGAAGAAATAGAAAAATCAAAAAATGCTTTGGAAGTTTTAGGTGGAAAAATAGAGAACATAGAGAAGCTAATCTTACCAGGAAATTTAGAAAGAAATATTATAATAGTAAAAAAAGTAAAGAAAACGTTAGAAAAATATCCAAGAAAAGCTGGAATACCAGCAAAACAACCACTATAATAAGTAAAAAAATAAGAGAAAAAAGGGAAAATATTCTCTTATTTTTTTGGGCATAAAAATATAAAAAAATATTAAATATTTATCCTAAATTTATTGACATCTTGCTAATTATTTTATATTATTTATATGCTAAGTTATAGGAGGTAAATAATGGGTAAAGTTATTTCAGTTGCAAATCAAAAGGGTGGAGTTGGAAAGACTACAACCACAATCAATTTAAGTACTTTAATTGCTAAAAAAGGCAAAAAAGTTTTAATGATTGACGCTGATCCGCAAGGAAATGCTTCTAGTGGAGTTGGCATAGATAGAGATGATATAGAATTATCTATATATGATGTGCTAATAGACGAAATAGAATTTGACAATGTTGTCAAAAAGACAAACATAAAAAATTTAGAGATATGTCCGTCTAATATAAACCTTGCAGGAGCTGAGGTAGAGCTTGTTTCTGTAATGTCAAGAGAGCATAGATTAAAGGAAAAATTAGATAAAATTAAAGATAATTATGATTTTATTATAATAGATTGCCCACCTTCACTTGGGCTAATTACATTAAATGCTTTTACTGCATCAGACAGTGTTTTAATTCCTGTACAGTGTGAATATTATGCATTAGAGGGGTTAGGACAACTTTTAAACACTATAAATTTAGTAAAAAAACATCTCAACAAAAACCTTGAAATAGAGGGTGCACTTTTAACTATGTATGATGTTAGAACTAATTTATCAAATCAAGTTGTAAAAGAGGTAAAAAATTATTTTAATGATAAAGTGTATAAGAATGTTATACCAAGAAATGTTAAGCTAAGTGAAGCGCCAAGCTATGGAATGCCTATTAGCGTATATGACCCTAGGTCAAAAGGTGCTAAAAGTTATGAAAAATTTGTAAAAGAATTTCTAAAGAAGAATGAATCAGACTCAAAAGGGAAACACGCACTTTAAATAGAATTATTTTAGGAGGTTAGAGATGAAAAAAACAGGTTTAGGAAAGGGTTTAGATGCCTTATTTGCAGACAATTTAATGTCAAATGAAGAAAATTTAGATGAATCAACAGAGAAAATACATAAAATAAAAGTAATAGAAATTGAGCCTAATAGAGACCAACCTAGAAGAAACTTTGACGAAGAAGCACTAGATGAATTAGCTACATCAATAAAAACATATGGAGTATTACAACCTATCATTGTAAATAAAAAGGATGACTATTACGAGATAGTTGCAGGAGAAAGACGTTGGAGAGCAGCAAAAAAAGCCGGATTATCAGAAATGCCTTGTATTATAAAAGATGATATTACAGATAGGTCAAATAAGGAAATAGCATTGATAGAAAACTTACAAAGAGTTGATTTGAATCCTATAGATAAAGCAAAAGGATTAAAGGAACTTATTGATGACTATGGAATGACACAAAAAGAACTTGCAGATTCAATAGGAATAAGTAGGGGAAATATAGCAAATTCTATAAGAATTTTAAATATGGACCCTAGAGTTATAGAGCTTGCACAGGAAGGCAAACTTACAGAAGGTCATTGCAGAAACTTAGTAGTAATAGAAGATCCAGATAAGCAATATAAAGCTGCATTAAATATAATAGAAAAAGGGGAATCAGTACGAGATATAGAAAGAAAAGTAAAAAATTCGAAAACAATAGATAAAAAAGACCCTAGATTAGAAGCTATTTATAGGGATATAGAAGACTCTTTCCAAGGTTTTTTTGGAACAAAAGTAAAATTAGATGCTAAGAAAAAGTCGGGAAAAATTATTATTCAATATTCTTCTTATGACGATTTAGAGAGAATATTGGGGCTTATAAAATAATATGAAATATTAGAAAGGAAGGTAAAATATTGAAAAAATAAAATATTTTACAGGGAAAAGTAGTGGAGATATTTTTTAACTTTTTAAAATCAGATATATTTATGTTAATCTTATTTATAATAGTAATTGTTTTGTCAGTACTATATATTACAAGCGTAATAAACCTTAAAAAATTAAGGACAAGCTATGCTAAATTTATGAATAAACTTGGAAATGGTAACAATGTAGAGGAATTGATACAAGGTTATATAAAAAAGGTTGAAATGGTTGAAGCGAGAAATGAAGAAATATATTCATATTGTAAAATACTTGATAGTAATTTGAAAAGATGTACGCAAAAAATTGGTATAGTTAGATATAATGCTTTTAAGGATGTTGGAAGTGATTTAAGTTTTACGTTGGCAATTTTAGATGACTACAATAATGGAATCGTATTAAATGGCATATATGCACGCGATAGTTCAAACATTTATGCAAAACCAGTCGAAAACGGTACATCAAAATATATACTATCAGAAGAAGAAAAAGAAGCAATAAATAGGGCAATAAATAATAATAAATAATTGTTTGGTTAAAGTACACATATATTAAAATGAAAATAAATTTTAATATATGTGTATTTTCGAATCTAAATATTTATATGAGTAAAAATATTTAGAGTAAGAACATAAAATAGTAAAACTAATACAATTACAAGTATAAATCAAATTTAAGCCAAATTATTACATTATACACTATTGTATATTAAGAATAAAAATAAAACGCTTAAAATCGAAAATAATAGTTATAAAAAGAAAAAATGAACAAGTAAAAATATACTAATAAGCTAAAATATTATTTATATTACTTTTATAAAATTTCTATTGACAAATCAAGGCTAAATATGTTAATATATATACTGTTACTGAAATCAGTAGCGATAAATGGAGAGGTGGTCGAGTTGGTTTATGGCACCAGTCTTGAAAATTGGCGTAGGTTTGTAGCCTACCGTGGGTTCGAATCCCACCCTCTCCGCCAAATCAATAGAAGTTAGAGATAGTAGTTAGTTTTTCTAACTTCTATAATAATATGGAGGCGTACCCAAGTGGTTGAAGGGGGCAGTTTGCTAAACTGCTAGGGTTCGTAAGGGCCGCGGAGGTTCAAATCCTCTCGCTTCCGCCATAATAAAAAAACTATAGAATTTCTTCTATAGTTTTTATTCGTATATACCGATTTTCCTCATATAATTTATATATGAATTATCAATATTTGACCATACTCTTATTTCATCATTTAAAAGCGGATAGTTTAATTGTTCATTTGATAATTGCTCATAACTACTAATTATTTCATCTTTAAAAGAATCAGGACATCTGCCTATAATACGTGCAATATCAAAATATGGATTACCGAAACCGCCAAAACCAAAGTCGATTATAGCAGTAACGTGATTATTATCATCAAGCAATATATTACTTGAATTTAAATCTCCGTGAACTAAAGTGTTGTGGTCTTTTTTCTTAAAATCTTCATATTTCCAGAATACTTTATCTTCTTGAGATACGTGAAGATTTAGTAATTCGTCCAAAAAATCAGTTAAATTTAAGCCAATATTAGTGATATCAAAAATCTCGTCTTCGTTATATTTTATGTGATGAAGCTGATACATAAATTTTGAAATTTCAGAAGCAATAACTTTTACTTCATCGGCAGATAAATCATTCATTTTATCTGCTAAAACAGTTCCTTCTATTTTTCTATGAATACTAAAAGGTCTCCCATTATCATACGCAAGATTTAATTCTACAGTATTAAAATCCGTTTTACCATTTATAAATTTAGAAAATTCATAGTCTTTCACAATAGTCCTAATCCAAAAGTTATCTCTTGGAAATCTAAAAAAATAATTCCCGTGAATTAGTTGCTACCTCAAAAACAATATTAGTCCAACCTGTAGAAATTGGTTTAATATTTAAAATATTTTTATCTGGTAAAGATTTTTCTATAATATCATTAAAATTGTCATCTAGTGAAAAATAATTTTTTATCATACGTAAACTCCTATTTATTTAATAATTTTTTTACTATATTTATAATTTGATTTTCTGATTCTTTATCATAATTGTTGTAAACGATGTAATCAAATTGTTTTCTTAAGTTCGCATCTGCCATAAAAGAATTGTAATGTTCGTCGATTTCTAAAAGTCTATTCTTTTCAACATTTGGTTTTAGATGTCGCTTCTTAGTTTGTTCTTTAGCCATTTCAATATCCTGTGGAAGTATATATATTGAAGTTAAATTCGGACAAATGTTTCTAAAATTAAATATAGTACTATAGTGCAATTCAAATACAGTATTTTTATTTGAAAATAACGAATCTTTTGAATAAGCATATATATTTCCGAGCATATTAAAATCATAAGCTATTTTATTAGACTCTTTTAAATTATTTAATTCAGAGGGAGTAACAAAAATCTTATCTTCATTATTCTTCTCGCCGTTTCTTATTTCCCTGGTAGTAATTATTTTAATTTTTTCAAAACCAAGTTTTTCTACTATTTTATCTTTAAAATATGACTTTCCTACTCCAGTAACTCCTGCTAAGGCAAGTAGCATAAAAAACCTCCTTTTCTTATAAGTATTAAATATTATATCGTGAAATACTAAAAAATACAAGTTTATATATAATATTTCACGATATGGAAAGCTATTTTTCTTTTTCATTATTATATAGAATATCGTTTTTATCACAATTAAGAAAAGCGATTCTTTGAATTTTTGCCATATTATTTGTTGAATCAATTCTTATAAAATTTCTGTTTTACTACTAGCTTGTAAATACTTTTTTATATTAAAAAAGTCTGGTTCAACTAATAAACCTTTTTTATTCATAATTTTTTCCTCTCAATAAATATATAATATTATAATATCATAATATATATAAATTTACTAGGAAAACTAAATTAAAAAAATTATATAAATATAAAAAAATAAATATTAAATAAATAATCATATAAATAATTATATAAATAAAAAAATAAAGTTATTTTATTCAAATAAGAAAAAAATAAATATTAAAAAATTATTTTATATAATTATAAAAATAGGAATAATATTATTTTATAAAAAAATAAATATTAAATAAAAAATTAAAAAAATAAAAATAAAATATTTTATATAATAAAAAAATAATTAGAAGTTAAAAAAATTAAATGCATATCAAAGAAAACTATGATAAAAATTTAAAAATATTACAATATAGTTACAATGTTATAGAAAGTAAGAAAGCCAAAAAGAGGAAGAAATAATTATACAAGATTGGAAAGAAATGGAAATAGATGCAAAAGTGTCAACATAATTGAGAGGATAAAAATTGCAAGAGAAACAACCAAAAAGACAAATAAAATGTTTAGAACATAGATTGAAATTGAGCAACTGGAAAAAAGTAAATAAAAAAATAAGAAAAAGTAAAGCTTAAAGTAATGCGACACGAAAGAAAAATGAGATGAATAAAATCAAGAAAATACATCGGATAAAAGAAGAAAAGCAAAAATTAAGTAAAAGAAAAAATAAATATAAAGAAGTAAACATAAAGACAATTGTTTATAATATATAATTTAGCTCTAAAATGCTAAACGAAAAAAGCATTGAGTTGTAAAGCGCTAAGAGGAAGAGTGTTTTACATTTAGACAAAAGATGCAATGAGATAAAGAGTAAGGGATAAAAAAATAATAGTAATTAAATTGTAATTTATAGTTATGAAAAATTTTAGCAAATGAAATATATGTTAAAGAAAAAAGTTTGACTAACATATGCTGAAAATAAAAATATATAAATAATTATAAATAATTATAGAGAGAGGTTAACTATTATAAAATAAAAAAAATAATTAAATAATTAAATTATTATAATTATAAAAAACAATATTAAAAATAAAAATAATACACTTTGTATTATATAAAAAATAATAAATAATTATATTGCTAAAATAAATTATTTCGTATAAATAAAAATAATAAAATATAATTATAAAATAAAGATAAAATTATTTTATTAAAATAATAAATAAATAATAATAAAATATAATTATAAAATAAAATAAAAATTACTATATTAAAATAAAAAAATAAATAATGAATTGTATTTATAAAAAAATATTAAATAAAAACAATTAAAAATCAAACTAATATTTTATATAGTAAAAAAAGTAATAAAAACATAAAAAAAGAAATATACAGATGGAAAAAATATAATGAAAATTTTTATAATGTTACAATATAGTTACAAGGCTATAGAAAGTAAGAAAGTAAAAAAGACAAAGAAATGATTGCATAAAAATGGAAGAATATGGTAATGAATACAAAAGCACCGACAGAAATAAGATGGTAAAATTTGGAGTAAAGAAAGTCAAAAAGACAAACAAAAAACTTAAAACTTAAATTGAAATTAGGTAACAGGAAAGAAGTAAATAAAAAAATAAAAAAAAGTAAAGCTTAAAGAAAAGCGACGTGAAAGAAAATTGTGATGAATAAAATTAAGAAAACACATCGGATAAAAGAAGAAAAGCAAAAATTTAGTAGAGGGCTATCTATAAACAAATTAGTAAACATAAAAACAATGATTCATAACATATAATCTAATATTAAAAGTCAAGTTATAAAAAGTGGATAGGTATATATGGTTAAGATAAAGAATGTTTTTCAATTAGACAAAGAATATGAAACTATAAAAAGATATTACTCAATTACTATAATTGTTAAAGATGAAATAATAGATGTATTATGATTCGGATAAAAAAAGTATAACTAGCCAAAAACGCAAAGAGAAAATTTATAACAAAGTGATAATGATATAATAGGCACAAAGAAAAAATAATCGTAAAAAATAATTAAAATAAATTTTGCAAAACAAAAATAAAATATTATTTTATATAAATAAAATAAATAATGAATATAAAAATAAGATTTATATATAAGTTGGGTATAACAAAAAATATTTATTTTAAAAAAATAATCTTATATAAATTCATATAAATAAAAAATAATAAAATATAATTATAAAATAAAAATAAAATAACTTTATCAAAATAAAAAATAAATTTTATTCATTAAAATAAAAAAATAATAATAAAATATAATAATAAAATAGAAATAAAAATTATTATATTAAAATAAAAAAAGAATAAAAAATTATATTTGTAAAAAATAAAATATAAATTGAAATTATTTTTTTTAATTAAGAATAGATAAAAAATTTAAAGAAATTAAAATAAAAATAGAATGAAATATTTTATATAACAAAAAAATAAAATGGTTAAAAGTAAAATCATAGACGCAAATCAAAAAATGGTATAATGAAAAAATTTAATAATATTACAATATGGTTACAAGATTATGGGGAGTATGAAAGTAAAATAAAAAGAACATAATTGAATATGAATGGAAATAAGTGGAAAAAAAGTACCGGAAAAGTTAAAACAAAATTCGCAAGCAATATAATCAAAAAGACAAATAGAATTGACAGAACTTAAACTGAAAATGAGAGAACGGAAAAATTCAAATACGAAGATAAGAAGAAGTAAACACTAAAGAAAAGAAATGTGAAAGAAAAACTAGATGAATAAAATTAAGAAAACGCATCGGATAAAAGACGAAAAGCAGAAATTAGGTAGAAGAAAAATTAAATATAAATAAGTAAACATAAATACAGCTACTTATAATACATAATTTACCCCTAAAAGACTAAATGCAAAAATGACTGAGTCGTAAAAAGATAAAAGAAAGAGCTTTTTACATTTAGACAAAAGGTGCAATGAGATAAAGAGTAAGGTGTAAAAAAATAATAGTAATCAAATTGTAATTTATAATTATGAAAAATTTTAGCAAATGAAATATAGATTAAAGAAAAAAAGTTTGACCAACATATGATGAGAATTAAAAAGACAAATAATTTTAGAGAGAGATTAGCAATTATAAAATATATAAAATAATAAAAAAATAATTTCATAATTAAATAATAAAATTATTATAATTATAATAAATAATATTTAAAATAATTATAATAAAAATAATATGTTTTATATTGTATAAAAAATAATAAATAATTATATAACTAAAATAAATTGTTTCACATAAATCAAAAAATTTAATAAAAAATATTTTATTAAAAAAAGAAATAAATAATAAATTATATTTATTAAAATAAAAAAATAATTATATGAATAAAGAATAATAAAATATAATTATAAAATAGAAATAAAATTATTATATTAAAATAAAAAAATGAATAAAGAATTATATTTATAAAAAAATAAATATTAAGGAAAAAATATTTTTATATAAATAAAAAAATTTAAAGAAAAAAATAAAAATAGAACAAAATATTTTATATAGCAAAAAAAATAAAATAATTAAAGGTAAAAGAATAGATGCAAATCAAAAAAAAGATAAGGTGAAAAAATTTAATAATATTACAATAAAGTTACAAGGTTATTGGGAGTATGAAAGTAAAATGGAAAGAACATAATTGTATACGAATGGAAATAAATGTAAAAACAACAACAGAAATGATAGAACAAAATTTGCAGAAGAAGCAATCAAAAAGACAAAGAAAATGTATAGAACTTTAATTGAAATTTAGTAACTGGAAAAAAGCAAATAAAAAAATAAGAAAAAGTAAAGTTTAAAGAAAAGCAATGTGAAAGAAAAATGAGATGAATAATATTAAGAAAAAGCATCGGATAAAAGGCGAAAAGCAGAAATTAGGTGAAAGAAAAAATAAATATAAACAAGTAAACATAAATACAGCCACTTATAATATATAATTTACATCTAAAAGAATAAACGCAAAAATAACTGAATTGTAAAGAGGTAAGAGAAAGAGTGTTTTACATTTAGACAAAAGATGCAATTAGATAACAAGTAATGTATAAAAAATAATAATAATCAAATTGTAATTTGTAGTTATGAAAGATTTTAGCAAATGAAATATACATTTAAGAAAAAAGTTCGACTAAGATATGATGTAAAGTAAAAAGATAAATAATTTTAGATAGAGGTTAACTATTATAAAATAATAAAAAAATAATCTTACAATTGAATAATAAAATTATTATAATCATAATAAATAATATTTAAAAATAATTAAAATAAAAATAATGTGATTTGTATTATATAAAAAATAATAAATAATTATATATTTAAAATAATTTTATTCGTATAAATAAAAAATAACAAAAAATAATTATAAAAAAAAATATAATTATTTTTAAAAATAAGAAATAAATAGTAAATTATATTTATTAAAACAAATAAAATAATTATATAAATAAAGAATAATAAAATATAATTATAAAATAAAAGTAAAATTACTATTAAAAAATAAAAAAATAAATAATGAATTATATTTATAAAAAAATATTAAAGAAAAACTATTTTTATTATAAATAAGAACAAATAAAAATTTAACTAATATTTTATATAGTAAAAAAATAAAAAAAATGCAACAAAGTAATAAAAAGAGAAAGACATAAATAGAAAAAGATTTAAGCAAAATTTTTTATAATATTACAATATAGTTACAACGTAATGGAGAGTTTTAAAGTAAAATGAGAAGAACATAATTGAATACGAATGGAAATAAATGTAAAAGCAGTAGCAGAAGTGGTAGGATAAAATTTGCAAGGAAAACAATCAAAAAGACAAAGAAAATGTTTAGAACTTTAATTGAAATTTAGTAACTGGAAAAAAGTAAATAAAAAAATAAGAAAAAGTAAATCTTAAAGAAAGGCAATGTGAAAGAAAAAAGCAATAAATAAAATTAAGAAAACGCATCGGGTAAAAGAAAAAAAGCAATAATTAAGAGGAGGACTATTTAAAAACAAATTAGTAAACATAAAAATGATGATGCATAATACATAATCTAATTTTAAAAGTCAACTTATAAATAGTGAATAGGCATATATGGTTAAGAGAAAGAACATTTTACAATTAGACAAAAAATATAAAAATTTAAAAAGCTAGCAGTGAATTACTATAATTGTTAAAGATAAAATAATGAATATAGTATGGCTCGGATGAAAAAATAAAACTAGCCAAAAAAGCAAAGAAGAAATTTATAATAAGGTGATAATGATGTAATAGGTATAGAGAAGAAATAATAATAAAAAATAATTAAAATGAATTTTACAAAATTTAAATGAAAACTTATATTATATAAATAAAATAAATAATAAATATAAAAATAAGTTTTATATATAAATTACATATAACAAAAAAATTACTTATATAAAAAAATAATTTTATATAATATAAAATAAAAAAATTATATAACTAAAAAATAAAATACAAAATTATATTTATAAAAACAATTGAATAATTATATAAATTAAAAAAAATAAAAAATAATTATAAAGTAAAAATAAAATTATATTTTATAGAAATAAGAAATAAATAATAAATTATATTTATAAAAAAATAAATATTAAATGAAATTATTTTTAATTTAATAAAAAATAAATAAAAAATTTAAGAAAATTAAAATAAAAAACAAAATAAAAATTTTATATAGTAAAAAATACAATAAAAAATAAAAAGAGAAAAATACAAATGGTAAAAAAATATAATGAAAGTTTTTATAATATTACAATTTAGTTACAAGGTTATAGAAAGTAAGAAAGCCAAAAAAGCAAAGAAAAGATTGAATAAAAATGAAATCAAATGGAAATAAATGTAAAAGTACTGACAGAATGTTGATGATAAAATTTGTAAGAATAGCATTCAAAAAGACAAAGAAAATACTTAGAGTCTAAATTGAAAATGAGCAACTAGAAAAAAGTAAACACAAAAATAAGAAGAAGTAAACATTAAAGAAAAGAAAAAAGAAAGAAAGATAGTGTGTATGTAATTAAAAAAATGCATCGGATAAAAGAAGAAAAACAGAAATCAGCTAAGAGAAAAATTATATATAAATGAGTAAACATAAAAACAAGAATTTAGAATATAGAATTCAGCTCTAAACAAGTAAACATAAAAAAAGAAACGGTATAGATCATTAAAAGAAACAATGTTTTACAATTAGACAAAACATAAAACAGAAAGCTTAACGGAGAAACGAAGGTATAAAAGTTACAGAGTAATTTATAAGCTATGAACAAAAAAATTTGTAAGTATAACAAAAGAATAAAGTTTTTTTGAATCTATTAGGATGTAATATTACGAAAAATAGAGAAATGTAATTTATGAAAAAATTAAGTATATATATTTAATTTTATATAAATAAAACAAATAAAATATTAAAAATATAAATTAAATGTATAAAAAAATATAAAGATAAATATTATTTATTAGTAATAATAAAATAAAAATAAAAGGAATAAAAAATATATTGAAAAAAATAAATGTAAAAATAAAAATAACAAAAGTATTATTTTATTAAAATAAAAAATTAAAATATTATTTTAATAAAAACAAAAAAATTAAAATAATATCTTTAATATACAAAAAAAATTTTTTATAAAAAATAATATATTTACAACAAGAAAATATTTTTTTATTTTAAATAGAAATAATTATATAAATAATAAACAAATAAATAAATAATAAAATAAATGATTAAATAAATAAATGATTAAAAAAAATAAATATGAATAATGTATTAAATAGATAATAACAATGGAAAAAAGTAATAGATGAAATCTTTATAAATAAAAAGAATATTAAACAAAAGTTTGGATTGAATACACAATTTTAAGAAACAAAGTAGATGGAATAAAATGTAAATTATATAATAGAAAACTGAAATACTTTTTTACAAATATATAAACAAAAAGACAAAAGATTAGACTGATTTGTAATTTAGAACATAGACTAGAAAAAAGTAATTGTGTTAAAATAATAAAATGTAAATTACAAAAGATAACAAAATGAATGAAAATATAAGATAATAAATAGGTAAAAAACTATCGGGTTTCTGAGAAAAAAGAAAAATAATATGAAATAATTATTAAACAAAATAAAGTAAACATAAATATGGATTATATAACTATATAAATTTGTGGTGTAGCAAGATATAAGAGGGAATGAAATCAAAATATAGTTAAAACAAAACAAATTTTTCAATTAGACAAAGTAATAGTAACTTAAGAGCATAATGGGAGGAAAGGAAACTTCTAAAATAAGGTACCAAAAAATTTATTCTAAAATTTAAAGAATTAAAAAAATTATAATTCATAAAATAGTAAATTTTGATCATTGATAATAATAAAATGTACAGCATTATTTTAATAAAAATTTTTCTATTTATATAAAAATAAAAACTATTTTATAAATTATAAAATAATTTAAAAGTTATTTTTTTGAAGAATATAATTTGTTTAACAAATAAAAAGTGAATAATAAAAATGAAAAAAATTTAATAAATGAAAATAATAAAATAAATTATAAGAAATATTAAATAAAATAAATAATAATTAAATAAAAAATATTATAATAAAAATAATAAATAAAATAATAAATAAAAAATAAGTAAAAAAATTAAAATAAAAAAATTATTTTATAATAAAATTATAGTATAAATTATTATAAAAATAATTATAATAATTTTTTTATAATAAATCAAATAAAAATTATTTATTTCTTTTAAAATAAATAAAAAATAATAAAAATATAATTAAATAAGAAAATATTCATTGAAAATAAATTGGAGAAGAAAAATATTAAATTAAATATGAGTAATACCTAAAAGATTATAAGGAAAAAATTTGTTTAATAAGAGAATGTAACGAAAAGATTTTGAGGAAAAAAATAAGGAAGTAAGCCTGCCTTTTTAATGGAAAAAAATGTAAGCAATTAAGCAAAGGTTTATTATATATAGCATAAAGAAGATACTTCAAAAAGACAAAAAATAAGATTAGTTTTTAAGATAATAATAGAAGAGCTACGATAGATTGTATAACAAAATAAAATAGTGTAAATTATTTAGAATTACAAAAAAAGAAAGATGCTAAACATTTAAAGTTGAAAAAAAGCATCGGAATTCAAAAGAAAAGCAATAATATACATATAAGTATTTTAAATCAAAGTAGGTATACATAAAAACAATTTTAAAATTGAGAAGTGTGGTTGAAAATGTCATATTAGGAAATAGAAGAGTTTCTTTCTGACTATTACTATGTAAATTTTACAATTTGGCAAAACTTGAGAAGTATGTTAGGAAAAAATACAAAAAGCGAAAACAAATAAAAATGAAATGATTTACATAAAAAATATTGGCTTTTTTTGCACTTAGAAGATAAAAATTTAAGTTCATATCATAGAAAAATTGTAACAAATCTACAGGGAGAAAAATAGAAATAGTTTAATAAAAAATTTTAAATAAAAAAGGGAAAAATCCCCTTTTTATTTTTTGTTTATTTTTTCTTTTATTGTTTCTTCTTTCTTAATATTTTCTTTTTCTACTGCTTTTCTTTCTTGTTGTTTCTTTTTCAAATTATCCTTAGCAACAGTCATAAGTAATTTAATTCTATTAGTTTGGTTTGCCTCACTAGCGCCTGGGTCATAATCTATTGCAGATATATTTGCTTCAGGGAATTTGCTTCTAATTGTTTTAATTACACCTTTTCCAACGACGTGGTTTGGTAAGCAAGCAAATGGCTGAACACAAGCAATATTTGGTATTCCGTTTTCTATGTATTCTATCATTTCTGCTGTTAGGAACCAGCCTTCACCAGTTTGGTTTCCTATTGATAAAATATCTTTTACCTTATCTTCTAATTCCCAAATATTTGCAGGTGGTAAGTAACCTTTTTTAGAATTTGCTAGTGCTATTTTAGAATCTTTTTCTAATATATCGATTAGTTTTATTGCAGTTTTAAATAATTTTGCTTTCATTTTATCAGTTTTTATTAACTGATTAAATGTAATTTTATGTGTTGCAATAAATTTAATAAATCCCATAAAGTCTGGTAATACTACTTCAGCGCCTTCTTCTTCTAATTTATTTGCAATAAAGTTATTTCCAAATGGGTGGTATTTAATTAGTACTTCACCAACAATTCCTACTTTAGGTTTTTCTACAGAAGTATCTAATTCAATTTTTTCAAAGTCATTTACCATATCATAAATACTTTGTTTAAATTCTTTCATTGTAGACTTTTCTAATAATTTTTTACATTTTTCCATCCATTTATCAAATAGTTTTTGTGTTTCGCCTTTATTCACTTCATAAGCTCTATTTTTTGTAAGCATTTTTTGTACTAAATCTGCGTATACTACCATTTTCAATAGTCTTTCTATTAAAGGTAAAGTTATTTTAAAGCCAGGCATTTTTTCCATTCCAACAACATTAAATGAAATTACTGGAATATTCTCGAAACCTGCGTCTTTTAATGCTTTACGAATGAAACCTATGTAGTTAGTTGCTCTACAGCCACCACCTGTTTGTGACATAATTAAAGCAGTTTTATTTAAGTCATATTTTCCAGACTGCAATGCTTCTATCATTTGACCTGTAACTAATATTGATGGGTAGCAAGCGTCATTATTTACATATTTTAATCCTGTTTCTACAGTATGGTCTGTACAATCACGAAGTAATTCTACTTTATATCCTGATTGACGAACTGCAGCTTCTAATAATTCAAAGTGAATTGGTGCCATTTGAGGTATTAAAATTGTGTAATCATCTTTCATATCTTTAGTAAATATTTTTTTATTTACCTCGTAATTTCCGTTGCCTTTTAATTCTTCTTTATTTGCTAAACGCTTATTCATACTAGCAAGTAAAGAACGAATACGAATACGTACAGCACCGAGGTTATTTATTTCGTCTATTTTAATTAGTGTGTACATTTTTCCATAACTTGTTAATATTTCTTCTACTTGGTCTGTTGTAACTGCGTCTACACCACAACCAAATGAGTTTAATTGCACTAATTCTAGGTTATCGTGTTTTCCTACATAGTCTGCTGCTGCATAAAGTCTTGCGTGGAATACCCATTGGTCAACAACCCTAATAGGTCTTTTTACTTCTGTTTGGTTAGAAATGCTATCTTCTGTAAGCACACATAAGCCTAAACTTGTAATTAAAGTGTCTATACCGTGGTTTACTTCTGGGTCTACGTGGTATGGTCTTCCTGCAAGTACTATTCCTCTTAAATTGTTTTTCTCTATGTATTCTACTGTTTCTGCACCTTTTTTGCGAATATCATCTTTACATCTTTGATATTCTTCTTCTGCCTTTTCAGCAGCTTTTATCAATTCTTTTTTTGTAAAGTTATATTCTTTAAATTCTGGTAATTCTAGTATTGTTTTTGCTAAATTTTTAGCATCGAATGGTAAGAATGGGTTTAAGAATTTTATATTCTTTTCCGTTATTTCTTCCACATTATTTTTTAATACTTCTGAATATGAAATTACAATAGGGCAGTTGTAATGATTATCTGCTTTTTCATATTCTTTTCTTGAATATGGCATACAAGGATAAAATATTGTTTTAATTCCTTGATTTATTAGTCCTATAATATGTCCGTGTGATAGTTTAGCAGGGAAACATACTGATTCTGATGGCATTGATTCCATACCTTTTTCGTATGTTTTTCTGTTACTCTTTTCAGATAGTATTACTCTAAATCCTAAATTAGTTAAAAATGTAAACCAGAAAGGATAATCTTC
>CALXRZ010000083.1 GCA_944391015.1 uncultured Clostridia bacterium
ATAATTTTCCAGAACTTGCATATAAAACTGTTGTAAATGAGTTAATTGATGATAACAGGGATTGTAGTAAAATTAAAATAAATGTAGCAAATAGAAGCAATCCAAGCCCTTTAATTAACATCTTATAGATTATGTATTTTTAGTTTATAAACTGCATTTATGCTTTTCTTAGTTTGTAATCTGGTCGTTTTTTAAACGTAAACTAAAAAGTACATAATCTATTTATTATTGTAATGTTTGGAGGAACTTTTTAAAATGATACATATAAATATAGTTTGTGTCGGGAAAGTAAAAGAAAGCTATTTAAAAGATGCTATTTTAGAATATTCTAAAAGGCTTTCTAAATATTGTAAATTATCTTTTGTTGAAATTGATGATGAACAAATTCCAAATAATTTAAGCACTAAAACTGCTGAAAATATAAAAGAAATTGAAGGTAACAAGATATTAGCACACATTAAAAATAGTTATGTAATTGCCTTAGATTTAAAAGGTAAGCAATATTCCTCAGAAGATTTTTCTGTTAAGTTAGAAAATATTTCTTTATCCAATAGTAATATTACTTTTATTATAGGTGGCTCGCTTGGTTTATCAAAAGCTGTTATAGAAAAGTCAAATGAACTAATTTGTTTTTCTAAAATGACGTTTCCTCACCAACTAATAAGAGTATTTCTTTTAGAGCAATTATTTAGAGCTTTTAAAATTCAAAATAATGAAACTTATCATAGGTAAAATTTATATATATTGTAGAGGAAATAGTTAAATTTAGAAAGGAAGTGAAATGTTACTCACGCATCAATATTGTTATAGAGTATTAAATTTGTAAAAAATTTTAACTTATTTTTTTAATTATTGTTTTTTTATATTTTAGTTTTCGGGGGCAAATAATTAAAAAGATTTTCCTCTACAAGATTAAAAGCTTTTTATTGTAAATAATATTTAATTT
Organism: uncultured Clostridia bacterium; assembly: GCA_944391015.1. Classification (GTDB taxonomy): domain Bacteria; phylum Bacillota; class Clostridia; order TANB77; family CAG-508; genus CALXVA01. Next base: position 947 of record CALXRZ010000083.1, read on the forward strand.
TTAGTATCAATTTTTTTGATAAAATTTTTATTAGAATTTTTTTTATTATAAAAAAGATTGAAAAAAATATGATTAAAAATACTAAGATTTTAAAAATATAAAATTTAATTAACATTATTCTTTCCTTTTTTAGTTTACTTAAAAATGTTATGTATACATTTTAATACCATTCTTTTAATTTGTCAACAAAAACATTACGACAAAATTCGACAAACAATCGTTGAAGCTAGCATTCCTGCCACATCTGCAGCTAATGCTGCTATTAAAATTCCTCTAGTTTTTTTAATTCCTACGGCACTTGTATAAATTGCAATTGTATAAAAAGTTGTCTCTGTTGACCCCATAATTGTAGAAGTTATAAGTCCTATTAAAGTATCCACACCATAATTTTGCAGTATATCTACTGCAACTGCCATTGATGCACTTCCAGAAATTGGTCTTAATACTGCAAGTGGAATTATTGCACTTGGTATCTCTAAAAAATTGGTAAGTGGTGTAATTAGCTTTACTAATCCATCAATTAGCCCAGATGCTCGTAATGCTCCCACAGCCAAAAAAATACCTAATAAAGTAGGAAACATCTTTAAAACTATTTCTATTCCATCTTTAGCCCCATCTAAAAAAGTATCAAATACTTTAGTTTTTTCCTTAAGTCCATAAAATATAATTGTTACAATTATACTTGGTATTGCTAAATTAGAAATATAGTTAATTATATTTTCCATTTATTTCACCCTTTTTATTAAAATTTTGGTTAAAGTAATTCCCACAACTCCCGCAATTATAGTTGCAATCCAAACAGGAATTATAATTGATGTTGGGTTTTGAGAATTAAGTGATGTTCTTATTGCTATTACATTTGTAGGAATAAGTTGTATTGAGGCTGTATTTATTACTATAAACATCATCATAGAATTGGATAATGTATCTTTTACTTTGTTTTCTTTTTGCATTGTTTTCATTGCTTTTATTCCAAGTGGCGTAGCAGCATTCCCTAGTCCTAAAATATTTGCTATCATATTCATAGAAATTTCTTGTTTTGCTATTTCATTATTTTTCAAATCTGGGAATAAAAAATTGATAAAAGGTTTTAGTAACTTATTTAATTTGTTAATTAAACTTGTTTTTTTAGCTATTTCCATTATTCCACTCCATAAGCAAATAGTTCCCAAAAATGTTAAGCTAAGTTCAACTGCTTCAGATAATGAGTTAAAAATTCCAGTATTTACTTCTTCTATATTTCCAAATATTATTGCATACACAACTGATAAAATTATGAAAATTGGCCATAATATATTTAACATTTGCCTCACCTGTTTTATTGTATTCTATATTTTGTTTGATTATGCTCTTGTATTTTTTACTGTTAATTGTTTTGCTTTGTAGTTTTTTGTCGAACGATTTTCTAACTTTATCTAGCCTTTTTATTGCGTTTTGCTTTTATTTATGTTATTATATAAATAGATTTTTTGTCGAATTTTGTATTTTAGGGGAGGAATTTATGAAATCAACAGGGATTGTTAGAAGAGTCGATGAGCTTGGTAGAGTTGTTATTCCGATAGAAATAAGAAACAAATTTGGAATTGCTGAAAAAGATCCTATTGAAATATATGTAGATGGTTCAAATATAGTACTCAAAAAATATGAGCAAAGCTGTATTTTCTGTGGAAATACTAAAAATTTAGTAGAACATAAAGGAAAACTTATTTGTGATAAGTGCATAGAACAAATATCAAGTAAATAATAAAGAGATATCGAAAAAATAAAAACTTTTTAAAGAATAAAAAGTCAGACTGTTGACAAAGTAAAAAAAATTGGTCAACAGTCTTTTCTTTTTTAGAATTTTAGGTTAAAATATATATGT